>DATGFZ010000072.1:0-16541 GCA_035308805.1 Puia sp.
GAGGCTTATCCGTGATAAAAATGTTTCCGATAGCATGACGGTATATTATAAAGAAATAGGCAATCTGCAGTTTTTGTTTGATGAATCAGTTAACATCAGAAGATCTCTGAGAGAAAAATATGAGCCTCTGCTAAACGCCAATGATTTTGCAAAAATAGTTGATAGCACCAATACCATTATAAATCCTAAAGATATATTGCATCTTCGTTCGGCGGATCCTAACATCCTTAATAGTTGTCTATTGGAAATAAATAATATAAGAGGTTTGAGTATTGGAACTAAAAAAAGAATCCAGATTTTAAAAGACCAGGTTGAGAGAATTAAAAAATATTTAGAGAAAGAGTACCAGGCAAATGAAAACTAAAGTTGTACTAACGGTTAAGGATAATGGTAACGGCATCAAAGATTTTGTGATGCTCGTATTCATTTCATTTGTTATAGTGGTGCCGATATCATATTATTTCATGCAATTTGATTTCAACTTCGACAATTTTTACCGTGAAAGCAATCGCATTCACCGAGTCGTTTCAAACCTTGGTTCTGCAACTGTCGGTGTTCTTGGTCCATAACCAGAGGCGTCTCGTGTAATGGTATCAGGTCTTGATGCATCCGCGCCATTTTTTATTATTGACGAATTTACGCTCTGTCAATTTTATTGTCTCATCACTTAAGAAGTAATTTGCTCTGGTATTAGAATCTTTTCTATTTCTTTTTAAGGAAGCCATTAATTTTATTTTTTGCTGTAACCATTTTACCTTTCTTGAGTAATCAATATATTAGGCTCAAACCTCGTGGAAGAACTAACAGAAGAATCCATATTGCTCAATGTAAAGGAAGGAAATTTACTTTCCATGACAGAACTCTTTGAGCGCAATCATGTGAAGTTGTATAATTTCTTTTTGAAATTGACTTTTGACAGGACCGCTACCACTGACGTAATCATTCCACAAAAAACAGCTAATCCTCTTCCTTTCAAATACGCACATGATATGATACTTACAGACAATCGCTATTTCCGCCGCAATGAGGCCAAAGGAGGTAACGAATATGCGATTGTTGCACCGGCAAATAAAATTGCAACGATCTATTATAAAAAGGGTTCGATAATAAATGAAAGAATAAATGGACTCAAAAAGGTAATTAGTCGAGTTATATAAAAGAATGATTAGTTCGGAATTGAAAATCAGTTAACACAAAATGGTTTGAGTAAATCAGGTCATTCATTTCGTAAAGACTACTTGCCAAAAATATATAAATCATCCGTAATGAAAAGAAGCCAATCATTGACATTGTCCTTTCTTCTATTAATCTGCTTCGGGCTACGCGCACAGGAAAATGGCCTGACAATGCAGGAGCAACTTGATGATACTCTAATCGCGCGATACAATAGAGGGGATCTTAAAGGCATTTGGCAATTAGGAAACAATGACTGGAAAAAAAAATCTCCATTTGGAGATTTTGAGTCCTATCTTAACTACCTGAAAGCAAGAAGCGGCTTGATCAAATCTTCGAAACCTTCAGAGCGCACAGGCAATTATTTATTTTTCCAATGGGTAGGGGTGAAAAAAACCTTGATTGCCGGGTTGGCCAATCCATCCGCTCAGACGTTTGATGATATCAATTTCAATTTTTTTATTTCACCTGCTGAGTTAAACGCCGTACAAACAGATAACCCGTTAAAAACTGTAATTGACTCCGGCGTAAATAACGTAGCAACCCGGTTTATGATAATAAATTCGGTCCCGGGTATGTCTATTGGCATTTTCGATAACGGTAAGACGTACCTCTATAATTACGGCACTGTAGAACAGGAAAAAAACATACTTCCCACAAACCGGACAATATATGATTTAGGGTCAATCACAAAATCTTTTACCGGGATACTCCTTGCACAGGCAGTTATCGACAAAAAAGTCAATTTAGCGGATGATATCCGCAAATGGCTCAATGGCGATTACCCAAATTTAGCCTATGAAAGTCATCCAATCAGGCTGGTAGATCTTGCCGACTATACTTCCGGACTATCCGATATTCCGCCTGACACGCGTAATATGACCGAGGTAGAAAAGCGTTTATTCGCAGCAAAATATACCGTGGCTGAATTTCTGGAAGATTTCCACAACGTGAATCCTGATTTTATTCCAGGTACTAAATATCAATATTCGAGCTCCGCAGTAGAGCTTTTGGCTGCCATACTGGAACGTATATATAACATGAGCTACGCGAATCTCATTCAGAAATTCATCGCAGGTCCCATGGGCATGACAGACACGAGGGTTACCATCTCGTCTGAAACCGATACACTCCGCTTTGCAAAAGGATATGGCGCCGATGGTGGTGAAAGGCATTGGAACTACGGCCCGACCTTTGAACTCGGAGGAATTCATTCCACGGCTCGTGACATGCTCCTCTATATTGTGCAAAATATAAAGGAAACTAATTCAGCTGTAAAATTATCTCATAAGCAGACCACTCAACTCGGAATTGCTGACGAAGAATCCGGTTTAGGTTGGTTTATTGAGCCTACTGCGAGGGGAATTCAAATAGAAAAAGGCGGAAATTCGCCGCGCCATAGCAGTGAATGTATTTTAATTCGAGAAAAAAACATTGGCGTTATCTGTTTCACCAATTTGCAAGGGCAGGATTTGCAAAATCTAGCACAAGATATTCTCGATCAAATAACTAAAAAATAATATAATCCAGAGGATTTTGATCTAAGGAATTGATTTTGTAAAAGTAATTTATGGTATTTGATATTATACAATGTCAGTGATCTGGATAATTAAAGCAGCCATAGGAAACTCCGCAAAACGTTTGAGAACGGAATGATTTCTTTTGAATAGCAAATTCGGCAACAAAAATAAACTTCACGAGAATAAATAATCGGATTTCATAAACCCGAGGCCGAGGGTTCAACTCCCACCCTGGGTTCAATTTGGGATTTCATAAATATGAACCTCAGAAATTAGAGAATGCCATAAAATCATTGCTTAATGAGTTCGGTAATTTTCCCATTCTCGTTACAAGTTTTCCAAACTTAGTGTTCACAGGATGGTTTACTATTTTACATAATACTTACAGTTAATTCAAGTCAAAAGAAGGTACTGTTTAAGGCAACACGATTCTATTTTGGTATAGAATCCTGATTTCTTACAACCTACGGCCATCAAACATTTCATGCAATCCGGATTTTAGCTCCAATACAACTATAAGTTTCTTCCGGTAACCGTTCCGCTACGCTCAACAAAGAGGATATTCCTGCTATGATAGAACAAGGCAATTCATGCGTCAAATCACCAGATAAAAAGCTTCGTTTATCTATCAGTCCTCATAAATTTCACCGCTGATGATGATTTTTATCAGGAATTATCAGTAACATTTGTAGCAAATTGAAGTAGTGAAATCGAACCATATCAATTTTAGAAAAAAGGTGCCAACGGTCATCATTTTCTTTCTGGTTTTCGCTGCCGCATTGTTTCGATCCGATATTTCAAAAGCTCAAAAAAAATACCTCGCCCGGAATTATTGGGTTGAGAATTATGGCAAGTCAGAAGGGCTGCCCCAAGACATAGTCGACGATATTACGCAGGACCGAAGTGGCTATATCTGGCTGACTACCCCCTATGACCTGGTTCGATTTGACGGCTATGAGTTCAAAACGTATTCCCCGCGCGATCAGTTTCCTGACCTATATTTCCAATTTGAAAGCGGGCTTTTAGAAGATTCGAGAGGCCTTTTATGGATGGCAACTGAGGATGCAGGTGCCCTTAGTTTCGATCCCAGAACCGAAAAATTCACTCGATATTATCGGGGTGACCATGATCGCGACATCTCAGGCAATTTTGTCACAGGAGTGGAGGAAGACTCCAACGGGAATATCTGGTTAGGCACGAACAGCGGCCTGAATGGCATTTTCTTTAAAGAGGGTAAGGTGACGATTAAGCAATACACCAGGCGATTGACTGGCAGACTCTTGAATCATTTCAACCGGATTATTGACCACGAAAAGCCTCTGGTTAGCCTTATCCGCGTCGGTAATTCCCAGAGCATGAAGCAGGTTATTGAGCTCAGTGATACTTCCCGTTATTTGATAATTAGCATGGGAGAGGCTAATGTATTTCCTAGAGTCATGAACGACTATGGATGGATTGAGGATGACCATGGCAGAGTTATCTGGAAGCAGGAGCAGACAAAAGATTTTGATGCGGGGGGTGATGCCAGAAACATGCTGCAATTGGATATTATCCGACTCCCCCCCGGAAAATATAAAGTGGCTTATCAAACCAATGCCGCCCATGCTTGGAACAGCTGGAATCTTAGTCCACCGGACAGGCCTAACTTATGGGGAATTCAACTGTTCCAACTTAATCCCTCTTTTACCGATACGATGTCCGAGTTAATCAAAAATGAACTTGACGTCCAATCACTTGTCAATGACGAAGTCTTAAGTATGGCCAAGGATTCCGGGAATGTGATATGGATTCTCACACCTGCAGGACTGGAAAGGCTTAATCCTTCATCTTATAGCCAGGAGAAATTAAGTATTGTAAATATCTCACTGGACTCTATTCTTAATTTCGGAATTAACGCCATTAAGGCAGGATCCAGTCAGCTTTTAATTACCGGAATAAAATTCGATAGTGTTAGAAAAGAAAATGGGCTGGGGTGGGTTTTTTACGACTATGTGAAAGGAACATTTCGCACAATCTCATTGAGGGATTCGACAAATAAAAATCTGTTTGCCTCTATGTATCATAGCCTGGCAAAAGACGGCAGAGGTATCATCTGGTATGGAACTTTCAATGAGGGTGGCAACGGTCTCTATACCGCTGAAGAAGGGAATGAGACTTCAACTTTCAAGCGACTTGATCTTGCTCCCCCCGAAAGCCAGGTGTCGGGAAAGCCGTCTTTTGACCAGATTTGGTCCGTTTACAAAGACCATACAGGGTACATTTGGGTGGGATCAAGACAATTTGGTCTATTCAAGATCAAATTGGAGCCGTCCCCTATTAAAATTTTGCCGCTACCTGGAGATGTCAAAACGGAACTAGGTACTTTAAAGATCTGTGAAGACGTGCATGGGAATGTTTTGATAAACGAAAAAGGTAAGCATCTTTTACTTTATAATGTGGTAGACAAGCAATTCAGGAATTTACCGCTTAAGGCCAATGATTCGGTAAAGAATATATTTTATGATCCAACAGCTAATGCGTTTGTGTGCGTCTTGAAAAAGCAAATTAGGACCTTTGATCTGAAACTATCTGTTCTAAAAACCAGTACGCTATTTGTCCCTGATTCCCTCCTCTTATTCGGAAAAGATTCTTTCGGCAACTTCTGGGCTGTTGATCCAAAAGCGGGTGCAAATTACACCCCAAACAAAAATTACCTTTTCTTTGATGGAACTCAATTTCGCTTTGTCCCTTTTGACTCCAGCGGAAATTTTGATGGCCGCTTCCGAAATATATATTTTGGTCATGATGGGTATATTTGGCTGGCTCCTGCTTTCGAGGGTCTGCACCTCTACCGGTGGGACAATAAATTAAAGAAGGCGATTTTTATCAGGAAATTCTTACCCGGACGATACGATGTCTTTTCGATATGCGAGGACGCCCGAGGGTTTATATGGTTAGGGACTTATGACAACGGAGTGGTCAGGCTGGACCCTGCCACCGGAAAATTTCAATCTTGGACGAGAAAGGATGGGATGCCTTCCAATTTCGTCCAAAAAGTAGTTCCTTCTGTAAATACGATCTTGGTCCTAACGGATCTAGGATCGGCATTTATCAATACCAATTCAGGGGCCATCCGTATAAGCAAAGATCTGGATGAGTATGTTACACCACATAAGCGGGACGAGTATTTTGACAAGGGGTGGGGATATGCTGCTCTTGTTGCATCATCTGGCGAATTCGCGGTAGCAACCAACAGTGGCCTTTGTTTATTCAAAGCGTCGGACATTTCTCCAGATTCATCAAAACCTATTCTGCACATCACCTATTTGAAAAATGGCAACGGAGTAATATCTTTTAGAGAGTCCATGAACAATATGTTAACATTCAGTCATGACCAGAATGATCTGGAGATTGATTATGTTGGAGTTCATTATGACAGGCCTTCCCTTAATCAATATGCCTATTTTCTAAAGGGGGCAGATGGCAACTGGGTATCGGCTGGAACAGGCCGTGTCGCCCGATATTCCCATTTGTTGCCGGGTCATTATGAATTTTACCTGAAATCGGCCAACGCATCCGGGATATGGTCTGACCCGCAAAAAATGATTGCTTTTGAGATAAGACCACCTTGGTGGCAAACCTGGTGGGCGTATGCGTTGTATGTGCTGGTTCTTCTAACAACCATCTGGTCATTTGTTAGATACCGATCAATCCAATTAAAGAGAGAAAATATTTTGCTGGAAGAAAAAGTGAATCTGCGGACCTCTCAGCTGAAACAGTCCATGGATAATCTGAAGGCCACACAGTCTCAACTCATCCAATCTGAGAAAATGGCTTCTTTGGGTGAGCTTACCTCGGGCATTGCACATGAAATACAAAACCCCTTGAATTTCGTTAATAATTTCAGTGAAATAAACAAAGAAATGCTTGAAGAGCTGAAAACCGAGCGCTTAAAGCCGAACGTTGAAAGAGATGAAAAACTGCAAGATGAAATTATAAATAGCCTAATAAATAATGAAGAGAAAATAGTCAATCATGGAAAACGGGCTGATGCAATTGTAAAAGGGATGTTGCAGCATTCGAGGACTACTACAGGTCAAAAAGCATTAACAAACATTAACGCTCTTGCTGATGAATATTTGAGAATGTCTTATCACGCTTATAAAGTCAAAAATAGAGATTTCCACATCGAAATGAATTGCAATTTTGAATCCAACTTACAAAAAATAACTGTCATTCCACAAGATATCGGAAGAGTACTCTTAAATATTTATAACAATGCTTTTTATGAGGTCAGTGAAAAAATGAAATCGGCAACTGCTGGCTACGAACCAAATATTTCAGTAAGTACAAAGAAGCTAAATGATAAGATTGTGCTAACGGTTATGGATAATGGAAACGGGATTCCACAAAAAATAGTGGACAAGATATTTCAACCTTTCTTTACTACAAAACCAACAGGACAAGGAACGGGATTGGGATTATCATTAAGCTACGATATTGTGAAAGCGCATGGTGGGGAGATTAAAGTAAATACCATAGAAGGAGAATATACAGAGTTTTTGATTCACCTGCCAATAAATTTGTGATGATCAAAATTATTCATTCAGAGTTATGGAAGTAACTGATCATCCTGACAAAGTTTGCTCCCATATTTGAAGACATCTATACGAATCTGAATAAGCTAATTGGCCTATTCCTGTTGAAATATTTAATAAAGAACGGAAGGCAAAAAAGCGCCTGCTGGGTTGTTATATAAACCCTTACTCATTAATGTCATCGGCTGAATAATACGCAGTCCATTCTGTAAACACCAGCGTAGCACTTCTGCATTACGCGAAGGAAGTAAAAATCCCGGGCCCGAAAAGTTAGCGGCTGCGCCGATCAATGCTTTTAGTCCTGTATTTGTAGCTGCAATGGTATGCCCGAAGAAACCAACCTGAGTCGTATAGCCGGTAATCGTTCCACCATGTTCAACAACAGAGGATGTTCCTGCTCTGATAGCACCAAGCAGTTCATGCGTTCGGTCATGACCATGAATTTTAAAACATAGCTGGTTACAGGAATCCAGATCTGCTTCATTTGCCAGGCGAACCTGGTAACCAGGAAAATTGACGCCGGGTGCAGCTCCCTGCATGACGGAAAGCGGCTCCCGTACATCGAATCCTAGTTTGGTGTAGAGTGATAATGACCGGTTATGATAAGCAGCCTGTACTAATCGTACGCCTGCAAGTTTGAGTTCTTCTGCCCGTTGAAGAACCCGCTCCATCAGCTTTCTCCCTACGGCAGCATTCTGACAACTTGGCTCCACTGTTATTGGGCCCACACCTGCAATAAAGGAATTTTCCCAAAGAAAGTTGCTTCCTACGATTTGCCCTTCTAATTCAGCTACCACGGAATATGCCGCTGCGTTCGCAAAAAAATAGCTCATTAGCCCAACAGCCGTTTCAGTATCTGGAAGATCCGGAGGGAAATGATGCTTCTGTGCAATGACTTTAAATGCCCGGTAACAAATGTCTCCGCATGCCTCGGCATCTTCTGCCTGCCCGGAACGAATAGTTAAATTCATATGGAAAAATTAAGCTGGGTTATCGTAATGGCTAGATTGAAAAATAAATTAATAATTTGATTTTGCCAATTGTGCATTTTGATTCCTGACGGGTACTGTTTGCCGGAGCCATTTAGAGACGAGCAGAACTATAAGGAAAGCGTCAATCTCTGCACATGATGCCTACAGGCAATTCCTGATTTTTGCTTGATGAAGATGCCATGAATATAAAAAAAGAAAGTGCTGTTTTGTTTTTTAATGGTGGCAATCGTACAATAAGCGAGTATAAAATATCATCAGGTGGCATTACATCAACGATGATGGATACACGGATTGTTCTTAGCACTGCGATTAAATTTTTTCTACCGGAATTATAATTGGCATATTTACCCGTCAGGAGAATTGAATCCTTCCAATTCAGGTATGGATTTAACAGAACAATTAAAGCAGGCTTGCAAGTTTATGGAGATTACTTTGTTTGATCATTTGATTGTTACCCCCGAGGATTATTTGAGTTTTTAAGGATGAAGGGTTACTATGAAATGCCCATTTACGAACAACATATGTATCAAAAACGGGCAATTCATTTCGCTGGTTTTTACTTAATACGTTAAACAACAATCAAAAACGATTTTGGTCTTTTTGTTGTTGAGAAAAAATAATCTCTTCAATATGCTAAGAAATTATTTTAAGACAACAATCCGCAATTTGTGGAAGAATAAAGCTTACAGTTTTCTCAACATTTTTGGTTTGGCAATTGGTATTGCCTGCGCAGGTTTTATTTTTTTATGGGTGGATGATGAATTGAACTGGGATCAATTCAACATAAAAAAAGACAAATTGTACCGCATAAAAGAAAATCAGAAGTATGATACATACGTTGCCACGTTTGGTTCCACACCCGCTCCGATGGCTCCTGCCATGATGCAGGAAATTCCTGGCATAGCAACCACCTGCCGCATCATAGGGTCAAACTCAGCGCTTACAACGGTTGGAAGCAAATCGCTGTATACGTTCCCCAATTATGCAGATGCATCTTTGTTTAACATGTTTACATTTCCGTTTGTGGAGGGAAATGCAAAAAATGCGTTTAAAGAATCGTATTCAATGGTTGTCACTGAATCAACCGCGAAAAAATTTTTTGGTGATGAGAAAAATATAATCGGAAAAACAGTACGTGTAGACAATAAACAAAATTATGTTATTACAGGAGTAATAAAAGATATTCCACATAATTCAACTGTGCAGTTTGAATGGGTTGCACCTTTTCAAATCTGGTATAATGAAAATAAATCGTGGGCGCAAGCCTGGGGCAATAACGATATTGATACTTATGTTGAATTAAGATCCGGCGTTAGCGCTGCATCCGTAAATAACTTGCTCTACACTTTTATACAAAAGCGCGAACCAAGATCCCTTGTGAGACCTTTTTTATTTGCAGCAACCGATTGGCATTTGCGGGATAACTTTGAAAATGGTGTGCAAACCGGCGGCGGGAAAATAACGTATGTGCGACTGTTTTCTATTATTGCATGGATTATTTTATTGATTGCCTGCATCAATTTTATGAATCTCTCAACTGCGCGCAGTGAGAAACGTGCAAGAGAAGTTGGTGTAAGAAAAGTGTTGGGCTCTGGGAAAAAAATGCTCATTTTTCAGTTTATCGGCGAAGCAATATTTATGGCCGCATTATCGGCAATATTTGCTGTAATTATGATGACACTTTTGTTGCCTGTATTTAATTTATTGGTTCAAAAAAACCTTGTATTGGGTTTAAATAATCCGCTCCACTTAGTAGCATTAATCATCATTGTCCTTATCTGCGGATTGTTTGCAGGCAGTTATCCGTCTTTGTATTTATCATCCTTCAATCCTGTATTTGTTTTAAAAGGGGTGAATATGAAAGGCAGCAGTGCTGCTATTATAAGAAAGGGTTTGGTGGTATTACAATTTAGCATATCTATCATCCTCATCATAAGCACGATTGTTATTTATCAGCAGATAGAACATGTAAAAAGCAGAGATCTTGGCTTCAATAAAAATAATTTGTTAGACATTGATATGAACAGTGAAATGACAAAAAATTATGAAGCTATTCAACAAGATTTAGTTAATACAGGTTTGATTGAGAATCTTGCTACTTCAAATTACAATACGTTGTACGGTGGAAATAATACAGGGAGTTTGGATTGGGAGGGGAAAAAAACCAACAATGAAATATTAATCTCTACCCGATTTGCTTCGCCCGGTTATATGAAAACATCCGGCATAAAAATTTTAGAAGGAAGAGATTTTGTAGAATCAGATAGTGTCCAGTCAAAGAAAATAAATGTTTTGATTACAAATTCATTAGAAAAATTAATGGGTAACAATAGTGCAATAGGCAAAACACTTCATTGGGATGGGGATACAAGTGCCACTCTTGTAAATGTTGTTGGCGTAGTAAATGATTACGTATATGGCGATATGTATGGCAAACCTGATCCTGTTATGTTTTTTTGCGTAAATAACCCTGATGCATCAAACATGTATGTACGCTTAAAATCAAATGCCAATATTGAAACTGCTATCAAACAAATTGAAGCAGTGATAAAAAAAGATAATCCGTCATACCCTTTCACCTATCATTTTGTTGATGACCAGTTCAATGCGATGTTTGAAAATGAACAATTGATAAGCAAACTTTCGAGGGTATTCGCAACATTAGCAATTATCATTTCATGTTTGGGGCTATTTGGGTTAGCAGCATACACGGCAGAACGCAGAATAAAAGAAATTGGTGTAAGGAAAGTATTAGGTGCTAGTGTTGCTAACATTACAACATTATTATCCAAAGATTTTTTGCAGTTGGTTTTAATCTCATGCGTTGTTGCGTTTCCTGTTTCATGGTGGATGATGAATAGCTGGTTGCAGAATTATAAAAACTATCGGATTGAGATAAGCTGGTGGATATTTTTAGCTGCAGGAATTTCTTCCATACTTATTGCTTTAATCACCATCAGTGTTCAATCCATCAAAGCAGCAATAGCAAACCCCGTGAAAAGTTTGAGAACTGAATGATTTTGTGAGTAACAGTTTAAGTAACGAAATGAATCTTAGCAAATTGCTCGCGGTCGGGCTCAGATCAAAAAGAACCTGTAAAATTTATGCCTGAGATTAAGTACCATGGGCTTCGTGCAAAAGACAAATCTTTTAATGCTGCCTAAAAACAAATTTTGATGAAAGCATTGATAAAATTCCTCTCATATAACAAGGTATGGTTCGTGTGTTAATTAATTTATTTAATAACGCTTTACACCGTTGCTGAAAAAAGTGAACAATAAATTCACGGATATCATCTACCTGTTTCAGTAAGTACTAAAAAAGATTAATAATAATGTTGTGATACAGGTTATAGACATGGATCGAGGTTTGCGCAAATTATCCGGGCTTTAAATCCTTTGTTCGTGGTGGTTCTGAAAATATTAAAAGTGGAACTGAGCTACAGGAGCAGGATAGCGTCTTGTATTTGGCAATGTATAAAATATCCTAAATGATCTCGATGCCGGCAGAGACTGCTGAATTCTTCATCTTTTAATCAGCAAATAAAATTCATAACATTGACTTTGAAGGGGCGGCGGAGAGTTCAATCACTAAAAAAAACAGAGAGATCAGTATGATTTTTCTATATTTTCGCATTTGAACCTTCTCAAATGAAGAACTCACTTCACCTTTTTGTCTTTGTACTAAATATTTTCTTTGCTTATCCTCAGATATATAATAGCGGAGCTTTTACGCATGAAGATTTTGTAGATAGCGTCTTGAACCAGCTAAAGATTTCTAGCAACGATGTTTCCAAAGTCGATTGTTTGAATTCCCTGGGCGAATATTATTTGTTTATTCGCCAGGACAGTGCAGTATATTATTTAGAAAAAGCCATCGAGCTTTCTGAAAAAATAAATTATCCAGATGGAAGCTATGCAGGATATGTACGGATGGCTCATGCCTTGAATTATTCCAGCAACTATGCGGAAGCTCTTAACAACGCGCTAAAAAGTCTCAAAATTGCGGAGCAATTAAAGCATCGAAAACCGGAAAGCATGGCGATAAGTTATGGTATGATGGCACTAATAAATTTCAGAAACCATTTTGATACACTATCTCTTCAAGAAGACCGAGAATCAATTGTATTATTTGAACAGGCAAACCTATCTAAGGAAAAGGCATACTGGAGTCCATACGGCCAAATATCCCTTATATATACGCAACAAAACCACCTGGATTCTGCCTTGCTATATGCTAAAAAAGCTTACGATATTTCATTAAACGCACCTGCGCGCGGCCAGTCACAAGTTTCCGTAACATCAACATTCGTCGCAAATGTGTATGCCAGAATGGGAAATAACAACCTTGCGCGATATTATTTTCTGCGTGGAATAGAAGCAGATAAAAAATTCAATGCCCCGCTATTGCGAGTGCGCATCTTTAATAATTTTGCACGATTTTATAAAAATATCGGAAAATTGGATTCCTGTATTTATTATGCGGAGATCGCTTATCAATCTTGCCAAAATCACCAGTTTGGAGAACATGCTGTAGATGCAGCAGGGCTCGTGGCTCAATCTTATGAACAGTTGGGGAAATCTGACAGCGCATTAAAATACATGAAAATCTTTGTAGCTGCAAAAGATACCATCTTTAATCAGTCAAAACTCCTCAGGATCCAGGTCCTGAATTTTGACGAGGGCCAAAGGCAAAAAGACATTCAAAGGGAAATTCAAGAAGCCAAAGAAAGATACCTGAACAAGATCAGGTTTTACTCGCTGCTTGCAACAGTTGGAATTTTTATGCTGATCATCTTCATTCTGTATAGAAATAACCTGCAAAAATTGATGGCAAACAGGACTCTCGAGTCCCAAAAAAAAGAAATAGATCACCAGCGTGTCAAAGCGGAGTCGGCTCTTTATGAACTGCGAAGTGCACAGGCCCAGCTGGTTCAGTCTGAGAAAATGGCTTCTCTTGGAGAGCTCACCGCCGGAATTGCGCATGAGATACAAAATCCATTGAACTTTATGAATAACTTCTCTGAGGTGAATATTGAATTGATAGAAGAGATGAGGCTGGAAATGAAAAAAGGGAATATACGCGATGCCGATTCAACAGCTCAAAACATCATAGAGAATGAACTAAAAATCAATCATCATGGAAAAAGGGCAGATGCGATTGTAAAAGGGATGTTGCAACATTCACAAAAAAGTTCTGGTCAAAAGGAACTTGTAAATATCAACGGAACGGCAGAAGAATGTTTAAGACTATGCTATCACAGTTTTCGGTCAAAGGATAAATCCTTTCAGGTTAATATAAAAACAGATTTTGATAAAGGTATCGGAAAAATAAGTATCATTCCACAGGATATTGGAAGAGTACTTTTGAATTTATTTAACAATGCCTTTTATGCAGTGAATGAAAAAAGCAAGCAACAGGTTCAAGGATATGAGCCAATCGTAACAGTCACTGCAAAAAAGATCAATGATAAAATTATACTAACTGTTATGGATAATGGTGTCGGTATCCCACAAAAAGCAGTTGATAAAATCTTTCAACCTTTCTTTACTACAAAACCAACGGGACAAGGAACGGGGTTGGGACTATCATTAAGCTATGATATTGTGAAAGCACATGGCGGGGAGATAAAAGTAGAGACGAAGGAAGGGGAATTTACAATGTTTATATTGCAATTTCCTTCATAACAAAACGAAAACAGACACTGTATTTATGGAAGTGCATCATCACCCGCAAGTAGAAAGGAAAAAGTTCAAGGAATATTTTTTGGAATTCTTAATGATATTCCTTGCGGTATCTATGGGCTTTTTAGCGGAAAGCATCAGGGAAAATATCAGCAATAATGAACACGCAAAATTGCTTACAGAACAATTGGTAAAAGATCTTAAAAAAGATACCACTAACCTGCAACGTTCTATCAATTTTGAAAGAAATCAGACAAAAAAAATTGATACTTTATTTTTTGAGCTGCAAAAACCAATTGCCGAGGTAAACGCAAAAACGATACAGCAACTCGTTTCTGACAGTTATGCTACTGTATTGTTTCACGGGTCAACCGGTGCTATGATTGCAATAGAAAAAGAATTGAACATAAAACAATTTGCCAACTCTGAGTTGCCCGCTTTGATAGCTGTCTATGAAAATAAAACAAGCATAAATAAAGCATTGGAAGACTTGTTGTTTAAATTATTACAGGAAAACCTGGAGCCTTTTATGTACATGCATTTTACGGCGTTAAATGCATACAATTTATTTTCAAAAGATAGCGTGGCGACAGAAAATAAAATACGCAATTTAAAGCAGGAAGATATGACTGAGCTAAGTGTAAGAATCGAGACCATGAACGGCATCGTTATTAATCTTGCCCAGTGGGAAGAGAATTTAAAAAAACAAGCCGTAGATCTGATGAAATATACGATTGAAAAATATCATTTGGAAAATGAATGAGCAAATTGGAGGGCAGAAATCGAAAAGATTGAAAGCAGTGGATGGAAAATTGTAAGCCAACTAAAAACTACAAACGCTAATCTAAAATAATGGCTCATTCACCAGCTGCTGGAGCGGAATCGCCTTTAAGAACGGTGTCGCAGGTAAAGACAGTTTTTACGATAATCCACAATCCCCTTACTGATGAGGTCCGCAGGATTGAAGTGTGGCACATTAACGAACAACATATATATCGAAAACGTGCATTTCACTTTACCCGATTTTTCTAATTCTTTAAGCAACAATCAAAAATGATTTTGGTCTTTAAGTTGTTGAATTAGTAAATAACCATTCTGTATGTTAAAAAATTATTTAAAACTTGCATGGCGCAATCTTATTAAAAATCGCCAGTTTACTTTTCTAAACTTAATCGGTCTTTCAACAGGATTAGCGTGTACCATCCTCATTTATCTGTGGGTAAGTGATGAATTGAATGTAAATAAATTCAATGAAAACGTGAACAGGATATACCAGATAATGCAGCCGATATCTGGAAGCAACCAGGCGATTGAAAACACACCGGGGCTTTTAGCATCTTCGATATCAAAAGAAATGCCTGCAGTGGAGTGGGCTGCTTCTGTGATACCTTCTACATGGTTTTCAGATAAAGGTTTATTTTCCTTTAATAGCACACATATCAGGGCAGCAGCAGGATTTGTAAGCAATGATTTTTTCAAGATTTTTCCCTCTCATTTCATTGATGGAAATCAAGATCAATTATTTGCCGGCAAAAATAATCTGGCAATATCCAAAGACCTGGCTTTAAAAATATTCGGAAAAATAAATAATATCGTTGGTAAAACTGTTGAATGGAACCAGGAAAACTTTAGCGATGTATATACCGTGTCCGGAGTTTTTGACAATTTTCCTCCAAATTCGACAATTCAGTTTGATGCCATTTTTAACTATGCTCTTTTTCTTGAAAAGAACCAGAAATTACTGCAATGGAGCAATAATGATCCTAGCACATATGTACTTTTAAAAAAAGGAATAAATGAGGATTCATTTGATAAAAAAATTAACGGCTTTATAAAATCAAAAGATGCGCTATCAACAGAAGTTTTATTTGCTCAACCTTTTTCAGAAACTTATCTCTACAATCATTATGAAAATGGAAAACCATCAGGTGGCAGAATTGAGTATGTAAAATTATTTTCCGTCATTGCCATTTTTCTCCTGGCAATAGCCTGTATTAATTTCATGAATTTGTCTACAGCTAAAGCAGTAAAACGAATAAAAGAAGTAGCTATACAAAAGGTAATGGGAGCTAGCCGTCGTACCCTTATTATTCAATACCTATCGGAGTCAATATTGATGACATTTGTATCATTGATCATTGCAATCATTCTTGTCAGCATTTTATTACCAGTTTTTAAGCAATTAACCGGAAAAGATTTAAATCTTTCCTTTAATTCAGGTTTCATTCTTGCACTGATCAATATTGCACTGATCACGGGATTCATAGCCGGTAGTTATCCCGCGTTATATATTTCCGGTTTTCGAACTGCATGTATATTAAAAGGAAAACTTAAAAATGCCGTTGTCGAAACCTGGGTACGCAAGGGATTAGTCGTTTTTCAATTCACGGTTTCAATAATTCTCATTGTATCAGTATTCGTAGTTTATCAGCAAATGGATTTAATACAAACTACCAATCTTGGTTATAACAGGGATCATTTGATTTATTTTGAAAAAGGCGGAAAATTGCCTGATCATAAAGATGATGGCACTTTTTATAGGAATCTGTCTGTTTTTATGCAACAGTTAAAAAACATACCCGGGGTTATAGATGT
>DATGFZ010000073.1:0-2372 GCA_035308805.1 Puia sp.
GTAACGGCCAAAGAAAAATACCAAAATCAATTGCGATTATATGGTTTGAGCGGATTAATAGGAATATTTATAGTTCTGGCTGCCGCACTTTACCGTAATAATTTAAACCGAAAAAAAACCAACATTTTCCTTAATAAGCAAAAGCAAGAATTGGAAAGCGCATTGAATAAACTCAAATCTGCACAGAAACAACTTGTTCAATCCGAAAAAATGGCTTCTCTCGGGGAACTTAGTGCGGGCATTGCTCATGAAATACAAAATCCACTGAACTTCGTGAATAATTTTTCCGAAGTAAACAAAGAATTGCTGGTAGAGATGAAAGAGGAAATTAAAAAGGGGAATATTGATGAGGTTAATGCCATTGCGGATGATGTTATTAGCAATGAAGAAAAAATAAGTCATCATGGTAAAAGGGCTGATGCTATCGTGAAAGGGATGTTGCAGCACTCACGGTCAAGTACAGGTGTAAAAGAGCTAACAAATATTAATGTATTAGCAGATGAGTATTTTCGATTGGCTTATCACGGATTAAAAGCCAATGCCAATTCTTTCAACGCAACGATGAAAACTGATTTCGATAATACGATTGGAAAAATAAATATTATTCCTCAGGATATTGCAAGAGTGTTATTGAATTTATTCAACAATGCATTTTATGCTGTGAATGAAAAAAGCAAACAGCAGATTCAGGGCTACGAGCCAACAGTTTCTGTCTTGACAAAAAAAACAGACAATTATTTAACCATCGCCGTTATAGACAACGGAAATGGCATTCCACAAAAAACAATTGATAAAATCTTCCAGCCATTCTTTACAACAAAACCAACCGGTCAGGGAACCGGACTAGGTCTGAGTTTGAGTTATGATATCATAAAAGCACATGGAGGTGAGATAAAAGTGAATACAAAAGAAAATGAAGGGAGTGAATTCATAATTGAATTGCCAGTAAAATAATTATTCAGCTAAGCCGACAGGGTGCAGGACTTGGATTGAGTCTATCCTGGGATATTATAAGAGGCGACTGCGGACAGATAAAAGTAGAGGGAAAAGAAAAAGAAGGAAGTATATTTATCATTCAATTACCTGTTTAGTAAAATAATGGTAAAGGCAATCCTTCTTGTTCTGGTGTTCGCATCCACTTTTTGTTTTGCCCAAAACAAACTGGTTGACTCATTGTCGCATTTGGTACAGGATGCAAAAGAAGATACCACCCGCGTCCTTGCCATGGCGCATTTATCTTTCGCTTATACGAGCAGGAACAGCGATTCCGCGATCCTGGTTGCACGCCAGGCAATAAAACTTTCTGAACAAATTGATTTTCCCCGGGGAGAGGTGAGAGCGCTTGCATCCCTTGGTAACGGTTTGGAAACAAAGGGCGATCTCGCCCAGGCGCTGGAGCAGGTTTTTCACGGACTGGGAATTGCTGAGGAATATCATTTGGCTCTGGAAAAATCCATATGCCTAAGCATTAGGGGGGATATATTTTGGGATATGAATGATTATAACCGTGCGATCCCTTTTCTGCAACAAGCATTCCGGATAGCGGATAGCCTTTCCGATCAGCCGGAAGCAAAGGCATATGCCAATCAATCAGAGCAGGACCTGGGGGCGCTTTTCATGCTTAACGGACAATTAGACTCTGCCATGAATCATCTGCAAAAACTATACAAGTCCGTTTCTGCTGATGATTACCGTTATCCGGATATACAGATGTTTTACGGTGACCTCCTGTTTCGCATGGGTAAAAAAAACGAAGGGCTTGATCTTTTACGGCAAAGCATAGTCCTTTTCCGCAAAACCGGCAATGATTATTCTGCAGCCGATGCCTGCCGCTTTATTGCTGAATGCTTTCGGACGCTGCAAATGACCGACTCCGCCATATTTTATGCAAAAATGGGGCTTGCCGGCGCGCAGGGCATAGGATACAGTTCTCCATTACTCTATAACAGCAGAATGCTCGCTGAATTCTATGAATCCACAGATGCGGGCATGGCGCTTTACTACCGCAAGATCTATGATGCAGCAAATGATATTTACTATGGTCCGGAAAAAGTAAACCAACTGCAAAAAACACTCGCCGAGGAGCAGGAGCGCCAAAGGCAAAAAGAGATCGCTCGGATTGCGTACCTCAATCGGTTAAAAGAATATGCATTTTTGACCGGTCTTGCTATCGCGATTGCCATAGCTTTCCTGTTTTACAGGAACAACAGGCAAAAACAAAAGGCCAACAGATTGCTAGGAGAGCAAAAACTAAAAGTTGAAAATACATTATCGGAATTGCGTTCTGCTCAATCCCAGCTCATTCAGTCTGAAAAAATGGCGTCTCTCGGGGAACTGACTGCCGGCATTGCACATGAAATTCAAAACCCGCT
>DATGFZ010000074.1:0-2887 GCA_035308805.1 Puia sp.
AATTGTTGATTTGCCACTCTTAATATTATTGGTGCGTATACCGATTTCATATAATTTATTTTCAAGTGAAGCGTTGAGTCTGTCTCTTTCAATATCTTCTGCACTTTCAGATACTACCATGTTGGATTCTGATGCGGCAGTATCTGGTACTAGGCTGCGATCAAAAAAACCTGCCGGGAGGGTAGTCTGGATCTGAATCTTTTTGGTGATAAATACATGCCCGTCTTCATCTATGGCAAAATGAAAATCAGTTTTATTAAACAATTGCTGAAGGACCGTACGCAATGGTTTTTGATTAACGCTGATGGTAACCGTAAGATTATTTGTTTGAGCCGTATCGAAATAAAAGTGGTAGGACGTTTTTGATTCAATTTCATGGATGAACTGACCAAAACTCATACCGGTAAAATCCCCGGTAATCAATTGCTCCTGTTGAGCAAACACTTTTGCAACAAAAAAAAATCCTAAAAAAATCAAACCTAACCTTTGGCAAGTATACTTCATCATCAATTTTTTAACTTATCGTAATATTCTATCGCTTTTAAAATGGCTGTCTCGGGTCCGTCTTTGAACTTGATTTTATTTTTCCTGAGATATTTTTTTAAGTCTTTTTTTCTGTCTTTAAAAAAATCGAACAAATTATTTTTGTCCTTTATGGAAAAATAAATGTTGTTTCTCAAAATAAAATAACTGTCACTTTCTTCAAACCAGAGTTTGTCCCCTTCTTCTGCAGTAACTGTTTCAATTATTTTCTTTTGGCGTTTTGCAAATAATTTTAATTTGCCATTGTACAACCGGTCATAAAACCCCGTTGTAATCGTTGCCCTGTTGAGGCTATCCTGAATAATCCTTACAAAATAATGATTGAGTAAAGAAAAGTATGCGATCTTATCGTTCACCAATGTCATCCTGAAATTTTGATTATACCGGTTTATCGTTAATTCGTCACGGACAATGTCATAAGCCATGTTTATTTGCTGGTACAATATGCTGTCATAGTTGACGAAACCCACTTGCAATACATTCGATTCAAAATAGGGAAATCCTTTAATGCGAAAATCGTAAAGCGCGTGTTCACTCCCGTTATATAAATGAGCATCTTCACCTATAAATTTGTTGTAAAATGCGATTGCGTTAGAACTGGAAGTCGGTGGTGATATGGAATCCTGTGCATACAGGGTATTAAAAAAGAGGATTGAAATAAAAAAATAAACAGGCACCCTGCAATTTAAAATCATAATCAGGCAATTAGTTTTTGAATTTGACTAGTGCGTCAATTTAGTGTTTTTTTTATTGTAATTAAATTTTATTAGGTGAAATCCGGAATGCAAAATGTTTATTGATATATTCTTATCAAAACTTGTACAAAATTATCAGTGGGGGAAAAAAGGAAATTATTTTCTTAAAATTGAACAAAATGCCTGACCAATGTTGTTGATAATATCGGATGCAAGCATGCTTTCCTGGGAATAATTTGCAGCAGCGAAATCTCCGGCATATCCATGGATAAATACCCCCAGTATTGCCGCTTCTTGCGCCAAATAGTTTTGCGCCAGTAGGCCCGTAAGCATTCCCGTTAGTACGTCTCCTGAGCCACCTTTAGCCATCCCGGCATTGCCTGTTGAATTAAAATATCCTTTGCCGCCCGGGGTTGCAATAAAGGTATAATGACCTTTTAAAACAATTACGCATTGATATTCTTTTGCTTTTTGTAAAGCGAGCTGTAATCTTTCAAAATCATTTTCTGATTTTCCGAATAACCGTTCAAATTCTTTCGGATGCGGTGTTAGGATAGAGTAGGGGGGAAGCAAAGACAATAATTTGCTATTGGCTGACATAATGTTTAATGCATCCGCATCAATTACCATTGGTTTTTTGCTCTGGCTTAGGATGGATTGCAGCAACGAAGAAACTTTGTAATCAGTTCCAATTCCGGGACCAATCCCCACTACGTTATATTTCGAAATGTCTTCGGAGATATTTGTGTTAATATATTCATCGTCGTCAGTAACTATCATCGCTTCAGGTAAGGATACCTGCATGATTTCGTAACCGCATTTGGGAACGTGCGTTGTTAATAAGCCTGCGCCGCTTCCCAGGCACGCTTTTGAAGCAAGGATTGCAGCTCCTATTTTACCCTGTGAGCCTGCCACCAGCAATGCGTGACCAAAATTGCCTTTATTCGCAAATTTTTTTCTTGGTTTAAAAATAGACCGAATAACTTTTTTATCAACGAGCAAAAGATTGCTTTCCACATTAACCAGGTATTCTTCAAGCAATCCAATATCAAGAATATGAATTTCCCCAGTAAACAATTCATTCTGTGGCAATAAGAACGCAAGCTTCCAACATTGAAAACTCAGCGTATGTCTTGCATGAATGATTACATTTTCAGTTGAATTGTTGTCAGCAGAAAGCCCCGAAGGGATATCAATGGCAATGATTTCATTACCGGATCGATTGATGTATTCAACGAGATCTGCTGTAACTCCCTCGAGTGGTCTGTTTAATCCTGACCCGAGTAATGCATCAATTATTACATCGTTTTCGGATATCGGATGAAAATTTTTTTCGGATTGAATAAACCTGATTTCCACTGAAGTTTCGTGCAGCAATGCGAGATTAATTTGAAAATCCTGTGTGCCTATATGACCAAACTCAAGAATGTATACAACAACAAAACATCCTTCAACGCTCAACATTCTCGCAAGTGCCAATCCATCCCCTCCATTATTTCCTTTGCCGCAAAAAACTGAAAAGGATTTTTCGAGATATCCATTATCGCGAAACCAATCAAAACATTTCTCGGCCGCGCGTTCCATCAGTTCAATTGACGATATCATCTCGTGCTGAATGGTGAATTCGTCCCACTTTCTAATTTGCTCTG
>DATGFZ010000075.1:0-9436 GCA_035308805.1 Puia sp.
CCTCTAAATCTTACTTGCCTTATTATTTTTATTTGAGAAATGGAATTGAGAATTCATCTTGAATGCTGATATCGCTTATACACAAACCATTCCGGCAGTATGATTGGGGGTAATCAGTCTGTAAAACAAAAAAGCACCTTACTTTTGACAAGATGCTTTCGAAATATTCTAAAAAAGGATTACCACTTTTTAAAATTGCGATTACCGCCGCCAGAAGAAGAATTCCTGCTACCGCGATCTTCTTTTTCCTTAGCTACGGAAACACTGAGTGATCTGCCCTCGATTTCTTTTCCTTCCATTCCCTGCATTGCTTGTTTAGCAGCAGATTCATCGGGCATTTCCACAAATCCAAAACCACGTGAGCGGCCGGTTTCCCTGTCGGTGATTACTTTCGCTGAAGATACTTCACCAAATTCCTTAAATAAATTTCTTAAGTCATCATCTGTTGTGTGAAAACTTAAGTTCGAAACGAACATGTTCATACTTGTTAAATTAAAATTGAATAATAAACCTTGATTATAAGCAATAAGTAAGAAGTGAATAGACAAATACAAGAAGAATGTACAAAGAATAAACGCTTAATTCGGGTTGCCTTCTTTTCAGGTCACTGCAAAGGTATGCATTTAAAATGATATTAGGGAATATTTGAACTTATAAATTATTATGTAAAATTGCGGTAAAAGTTAGCCCCGATGCTAACATACGAAAGAACCTTATCAAAAGATTAAATACCATTCCAAGAATTAAAGACTACCTTTGGCCGGACAATTTGAGTCTAACAGCTCCTGTAAGCGAACAATCATTTTTCATTCTGTATTCTTCTTTTACACTTGCGTTCTTCTCAAGTGCATTTTTAATATTAATTTTTTACAATGAACATTTATGTATCCAATTTAGGATTCAACATTTCAGATGCTGACCTTAAGAATCTATTCGCAGAGTATGGCCAAGTTTCTTCTGCCAAAGTAATTATGGATAAAGAAACAGGGCGTAGCCGGGGTTTTGGCTTTGTGGAAATACCAGACAGCGCTGCGGCTCAAAAAGCCATGAAAGAATTAGACGGCAAAATGTTTGATGAACGTGCCATAAAAGTAAGCGAAGCCAGGGCAAAAAGGAATGATGGCTATTCAGGCGGCGGCGGAGGTCGTTATTGACCCCATACGGGAGTTTTTATGAGCTTATTCATTCTTTTTCACATACAAATTATTTTAGAATATGAAAAGCGAAGTGATTGAAAAATTTATTAAAAATCAGAACAGGAAAGGGATTTCGGTTAATATAAATTTTAAAGAGCGTTCCACTGTAAACGGTATGTTTATTCATGGTAAGGATTACGATGAGTTAAGATCAAAAAATCTCTGGCGAATAGTAAGCAAAACAAACGCAGACAAGTGGAAAGAACAGGAAGATATAAACCTTACAAGAATTTTTAATGGAGTTTCATTTACAAGCCTGTCAGATGAAAAAATCAAAACAGCTGTGATCCCCAAAATAATAAAAATCAATTAATTTATGTTTAGTCAGACTTGGAAAAAATATTTGCCGGTAATTATCATATTGCTGAAAAGATCTGGCAAAGAAGAACAGGTGCTGAATATGAATAGCAGCGATTTTAACAGGGCCGCCGGTGGGAAAAAAGCGAGGCTGGCTTTTTCCGGGATACATTTGAATAATGGCAGAATAAATTCTTTAATGAATACACCGCCCCTGGCAATGGATTTATTCTTAGCGCTCCAGGAAAATGACCTGTCAAAAAAAGTTATCAGTAATCAGTATCTTGAATTTACATTGAAAAGTAATTTTCAACTGATTATTAAGAACAATACGCCTCCGGCTGTGGTAGAAGAGACAGAAGCGGTTGGGGCTAAGGTTTCCGACTAAGAAAAGTAAATTTTACCTGGCAAAAATCCTTCAATAGCTAAAAATCAACCCAGCACTTTTACATTAACAGCGCTTGCGCCGCGTGGGCCCATTTCAATTTCAAAACTCACTTTATCATTTTCTTTCACAGCACCCCCGGAGAGATTGTTTACGTGAACAAAAACACTTTCCTGCGACAATTGATCTTTAATAAAACCAAACCCTTTATCGTGATTGAAAAAAGTTATTTTACCGTTGCGCACCAGTTCTTCTGCAGTTGGTGGTGAATATTTAGGAACGCCAATCTCGATATCTTCTACTCTGATCTCTATCTTTTTTCTCCGATCAGGAGGCGTGCTGGACAGGTTTCCGTTTTCGTCGACATAAGCCATCATTGAATCAAGGCTTTTTCCTTTCTGTGCATTTTCTTTTCTTTCCTGCATTTTTTGTGCCTTGTCCTGTCTTTGTTTCACTTTCATTTTCTGGCGCTCTTTTTTATTCCACGATTCGCTCATGTAGTATATTGTTTTAGTGAAGAAATAGGTAAAATTTATTTAAAAGGTGAGTTGCAAAGGTAATCTTTAAAAATTATAAGAACGATTATTGTTTATCTGAATAAAGCAATGCGCTCCCTTGTCATCCTGTAAGGAAAGGAAATCTGTTCAGTTTCAATCAACTAAACCATTTTCTGTTATCGGACCGGAGAAAAATAACATTTAAACGTTGCGCCCTTACCGGGGCCGCCTTCCGCTTCGATATAGCCACCATGAGCCTCCATAATCTTGCGGCAAATGGTAAGCCCAATACCCGAACCGGGGACTTTTTTTTCCGGATTCAATTTTTCAAAAAGTCTGAATATTTTTTCGGCATCTGATTGATCAAACCCTATTCCATTATCCGAGAAAATAATTTGAACAAACTTCTTTTCATGCTCTGCCCTTTCAAAAGAAGGATTAAATGATATATTAATTTCCGGTGCCTTTTCTTCGTGCTGGAACTTCAGGGAATTGCTAATGAGATTATAAAATAAATAATAGATCATTTGTGTAGATCCATAAACAGCAGGCAATTCTTCAAACGAGATTTGAGCTTGTTTATTAAGTATTTTTTCCTGCAGGTCTTTTAACACTTTCGATAAGACCTCATTTACATTGACTTCTGAAAAATTGTGAGAAAAACTGCTTGCCGTGGACAACTTGAGCAGGTCATCCAACAAAAGATGTATCCGGTTAATTGAGCTTTGAAGACGACGCAAATTCGCCTTGCTTGCATTGGATAAATTAGCGCTGTCGTTCTTAATTATAAACTCAAGGGAGGTATATAATTTTTGAATGGGTTCTTTAAGATCATTGCCGGTAATGGATGTGAATGTAGCGAGTTCGGCATTAACTGTTTCTAACTGCTGATATTTTTCGCGCAGTGCTTTGTTTAATCTTTCCAATTCACGCTCCGCTTTTATTCTGTGAGATACATCGTGCATGATATTCATCACCCCTAAAATGTTTTCATCATTATCTTTGAGCGGAATAAAATGATTTTCATAAAAATTCCGGTTGAATGATCCGGGCTTTGAAGACACAAAAGAAGTTTTACCTTTCATGGCATTTTCTATTGCGCTGATAATTTCTTCGTCCTGCCTAAGTTGTGGGAATATCTCCATCAAGGGCTTGCCAATAATATCTCCTTTTTTTATACCAGAAACATTTTCAGAAGTCTTGTTCCATGCAATTAATTTCCATTCCATATCAACTGCCATTAGTCTGTCTATGCTGGCGTCATTAAGCATTTCAGACAATCTCACTAATTCTATGGTACTATTTTCTTTTATCATAAAAACCAGAATACCACGCATTGAAAGAAAATCAATTATTCAATTCATGAATAATTTAGGGAAGTATAGAACTACGTATTTCAAATCCATCATTTCCGTAAGTAATTAAAGATAACCAATTTCTGTAACTAACCTCTGCGAAATATACCTCGCTGATTATAAATAAAATACTGATCATGAAAAATCCAGCATTCAAATCCAAGAATTAATTGATTTTTTGAAGAAATCTGCCCGCCCCTTGCCATAAAGAAGCAGATTCCGGAGATAAGAATTAATCTCTAAAAAAACAGGCAGCAATTCCTCAAAGTATTAAACTGCGTATCTTGCATTATCATTGTTGTTATCTATTTTATTTAAGGAAATGAATACAGCTGAATCTTCTGTTAACAACCAGGTCAATGCTGAAAATAAAATTTTCATAGTTGGTATCGGCGGCTCCGCCGGAGGAATACAAGCATTAAAAACATTTTTTGAGCATGTTCCCAAAGACTCAGGAATGGCTTACGTGGTCATTCTTCATTTATCACCCGATCATGACAGCAAACTTGCAGAAATTATTCGCATCGTTGCGAAAATGCCGGTCATACAGGTAGGTGAAAAAATTAAAGTTGAAGTCAATACCATTTATGTCGTGCCCCCCAACCAGCATCTCTCCATGTCTGACGGGTTTATTATTGTTTCGCCCAATCTTCAAATTGAAGACCGGAGAGCTCCCGTTGATATTTTTTTTCGCACACTCGCTAAGTCACATGGCTCACATGCAATTTGCGTAATACTATCCGGCACCGGCGCTAATGGTTCAATGGGTTTGAGGCGCGTAAAAGAAATGGGTGGCGCTGTTTTTGTTCAAAATCCTCGTGAAGCAGAATTCAACGAAATGCCAAGGAATGCCATTTCCACGGACTTCGTTGATGCCATCCTTCCCATTGGCGAAATGCCAAAATCCATAATCAACTATAAAAACAAAGTTGGTATATCTTATATTAAAGAAGAAGCAGAACCCTTTCGAGACAACCAGCAAAAACTATTGAAAGAAATTTTTAACCAGGTAAGGCTAATTACTGGGCACGACTTTTCCAATTATAAACGAGCCACATTGTTGAGGCGCATAGAACGACGCATTACAGTAAAAAACCTTCCTGACATTGAAAGCTACACTGTTTATTTGAAAGAACACCCAGAGGAAACAAAAGCCTTGCTGAAAGACCTGCTTATCTCTGTTACCAATTTTTTTAGAGATACCAGCGTTTTTGAAGTATTGGAAAAAGATATACTGCCATCCATTATCAAAAAGAAAACAGCTGAAGATGAAGTAAGGATATGGATAGCGGGTTGTGCTACGGGCGAAGAAGCCTATTCAATAGCCATGCTTTGTGCTGAGCAGACCTTGACTATTATTGACGCCCCGAAGGTTCAGATATTTGCAACCGATATTGATGCAGGCGCGATAGACATTGCACGCGAAGGATTTTATTCACTTAATGAAGCGGCTGATGTTTCGCCCGAAAGGTTCCGGCGTTTTTTTAATAAAGAAGGTGAAGGTTATCGGGTACGTAAGGAAATCAGGGAAATGATCCTTTTCGCTAAACATAATTTTATAAAAGATCCACCTTTTTCTCACCTGGATCTAATAAGCTGCCGCAACGTACTTATTTACCTAAACCGAACAGCACAGCAACGCGTAATGGAAACCTTTCATTTTGCTTTAAACAACGGGAGTTATCTTTTTCTCGGCACTTCTGAATCTGTGGATTCCACCTCGAATTTATATGATGTATTCAATCGCGATGAGCATATTTATAAAACGCGTCAGGTTGCTGTGCGCGCTTATCCGGTGCCGGAATTTGTACCTTTTATGAGGACAGATCATTTACAGCCATCCTCACAAAAAGAAAAAACAACCCGTTTTCATGAACGCATCACTTTTCTCGAATTGCATCAGCGAATTCTCGAACAATATGCACCTCCTTCCTTAATCATAAATGAGCAATATGATGTCGTTCATGTTTCAGAAAAAGCATCCCGATACTTATTATTTTCAAGTGGTGAGCCCTCTCAAAATTTACTAAAGGTGATCCGGCCTGAGCTGAGACTCGAAATGCGTTCTGCGCTTTATCAGGCATTTCATAAAAAAATATCAGTCGAAATCAAAGAGATTAAGGTAAAATTAGACAGTCAGCTTGAAACGGTGAACATACACATCAAACCTGTTTTCCTTAAGCCGGAAATTGCAAAGGGGTACACACTGATTATATTTGAGAAATCGGAAAAGGAAGTAACTGAAAGTGAAGTTGTAGTAAGTTCTGAGGATTCCGTGTCAAGGCATCTTGAAGAGGAATTGGTGGTTTTAAAAGCACAACTCCGCAACGCAGATGAGCAGCATGAATTTCAGGAAGAAGAATTAAAGGCCAGTAATGAAGAATTGCAGGCGATGAATGAAGAAATGCGTTCTGCAGCAGAAGAACTCGAAACGAGCAGGGAAGAATTGCAAAGTATGAATGAAGAATTGAGAACCGTGAACCAGGAGTTGAAGATTAAAATTGAAGAAACTACGCTTAACAGCAATAACCTGCGCAACCTGATTAATTCAGCAAGTATTGGAACCATTTTTCTTGACCGGTACTTGCGTATTGCAATGTTTACGCCGGCTGTATTGGAAATATTTAATTTGATCGCCGGCGATTTTGGAAGACCGCTTTCCGACATTACGCATAATATGCAATATAATGATCTGTCGAAAGATGCCGAAAAGGTTATTGAAACTTTTAATGTGGTTGAGCGTGAAATAAAAACGACAACCGACCGGATTTTCATCATGAAAATACTGCCATACAGAACTGCACTAGACCAGATCAATGGGGTGATTATCACATTTGTTGATATCACACAGAGAAAAAAAAGTGAATTGGCGTTAGCCGCGAGTGAGGCTCAATTACGATATTTTGTTACAGCAACATATGACACTGTATTTAGGATGAACCCCGATTGGAGTGAAATGCAAAATATTAAAGGAATGTATTTTATTGACAATCCAAATGATTCAGATAAGAAGTGGCTTGAAAAATATATTCCCGATGATGAAAGAAAAAGAGTGACCGATGCAATTCAAATTGCAAGGCAAAACAACCAGGTTTTTGAACTTGAACATAAAATCAAAAAAGAAGATAAAACAATAGGATGGGCAATTTCCCGCGCTGTTCCGGTGATTAATGAACAAAACGAAATTACAGAATGGTTTGGCGCAGCCACTGACATAACTCTGCGGAAAAAGAGCGAAGAGGAATTAAGACGTTCTGAAGAAAGATTTCGCCTGATGAGCGAAAGCGGTCTTTTAGGAATTGCATTTTTTGATTTTGATGGAATCATTACCGAGGCCAATAATCATTTCCTCAATATGATCGGTTATGGATCCAATCAATTGGATAACAGAATGATAACCTGGAGTACATTGGCTCCACCGGAATGGCAGGTAAAAACAGCAGAAGCAATGAGAGCTTTTGAAGAAAACGGGATATTTATTCCTTTTGAAAGAGAATTCATACGGCAGGACGGAAAACGTTTATGGGGATTATTTGGAGGAGCCAAATTTGCCGCGAGAAATGAAGGGCTTGCATTTGTCCTCGACATCACTGCGCTAAAAAAATTAGAACAACAAAAGGACAGTTTTATCGGTATTGCCAGTCATGAACTGAAAACGCCCGTAACGAGCATTAAAGTTTATGCAGAAGTTCTCCAGGAAAAAATTGAAAATGATGCGGATCCGGTAAAATCCGAAATGATTAAAAAATTAAATGAACAGATTGACAGACTAAATAATCTCATCGGAAATTTGCTGGATACCTCAAAAATTTCTGAAGGAAAGCTGGTGCTGCACCTCCAGCATTTTGATATTAACGAGTTGATCAGCGAACAGGTTGAAGAATTGCAGCGGGTATCAGAAAAACATCAGCTTAAATTCAATGCTTCAAAATTAAAACCGATAAACGCAGACCGGGAACGAATTGCACAAGTGCTTACGAATTTGATATTTAACGCAATCCGATATTCACCGAATGGCGGAGAGGTGGATATTGCAACCGAAAACATTGAAAATGGAATTAAAGTAAGTGTCAAAGACCATGGAATAGGCATTCCGGATACTTTGATCAATAATGTTTTTGAAAGATTTTTTCGGGTCAATAATCCGCAAATACAAAATTATCCTGGAATGGGTTTGGGATTGTACATCAGCGCTGGAATAATTGAGAGGCATGCCGGCAGCATATCTTGTGAAAGCAAAGAAAATGAAGGATCAGTATTTTATTTCACATTGCCTTATAATAGTGCATAAAGCTTTGATATGAAACGAATTTTAATTGTAGACGATGATCCAGGAGTACAAGATGCTTATAAATTTATATTTAGCAGGCAAAAATATGAAGTTGTAATTTATGCAAATGGGACAGAAATTTTTAAGAACAATTATAAATTACCGGATCTATTTATTCTTGATAAACAACTTTCGGGCATTGATGGACTGGATATTTGCAGTTTTCTGAAAAAGCAAAATGAAACAAAAAATATTCCAGTGATCATGCTTTCCGCAAGTCCAAATTTAGGAAAGCTCGCCAAATCAGCAGGGGCCGACGATATGCTGGAAGAACCCTTTCATATCAAAGAACTAAGAAAATTAGTAGATCGATTTTTATTTAATTGAATTCAAAATTCGATTATTGTTATGGTTTTACCGAAACCCATTTTACCAAACCAACCATCTTTTAAAAAATACACATGTCATATTGCAGCGCGATTGAATCTATGAACAAAGAAAAAAGGATTCTGCATAAAAATTACCACGATTATCATTACGGCTTTCCCATACATGATGATAACGAATTATTTGGGAGATTGATAATGGAAATTAACCAGGCTGGATTAAGTTGGGAAACTATTTTAAAAAAGGAAAAAGGCTTTAGAAAAGCATACAGCAATTTTAATTTGAAAAAAGTAGGAGCATATAATGAAAAAGACAAAAAAAGGCTTTTCGAAGATGCCGGCATTATCCGTAACAGGTTAAAAATTAATGCGGCAATTGAAAATGCAAAAGCAATACTTGCGTTGCAGAAAGAGTTTGGGTCTTTTGAAAAATGGCTGGAGCATCATCACTCAAAAACAAAAGAAGAATGGATAAAATTATTTAAACAAACTTTCAAATTCACAGGGGGTGAAATTGTCAATGAATTTTTAATGAGCATTGGCTATCTGGATGGCGCACATGATCCGGATTGCAAAATATATAAAAAAATATTGAAAAGAAATCCCATGTGGGCAAAGAAAGGCCAATAGAAAAGCTTGCAATCAACCCAAATCATTTGTTTCCATTCGCAAACAAAATCAATATCCTTTTTTTATGCGTTGTTGCATCTTTGATTTTCGATCCCAGCGTCGATGTTTAAGATTATTTCTTTAAAAACGTCGCTAGCTGAATACAAATAACGTTCCCGGTTTTAAATAACATCTAATTTTTGAATGATAATAATTAATTTCACTCAAAATATTTTTTATGGCGAAGGAATCAAAACTCATTGCATTTTTATTGTTCTTTTTTCAATTAGCAATAGGGCAGGAACTCCACAGTCGCTGGGATGAGCTCGTTGCAAGCGATTGGCCAAAGGCGCTAACGCTTTCCGACAGTACCTGCATACTTCCCATCGGTATATTGGAGAAACACGGACCCCATGTCCCGATTGGTTCTGATTTAATTCA
>DATGFZ010000076.1:0-11196 GCA_035308805.1 Puia sp.
TGGCGGGGTTCGGGCAACAGCAAGAATTAAAATAAACAGCTTTGACATTGATCATCCGGTAAATAAATGCGGAGACGATACTGCCCAGGGAAAAGGATTATGGAAGATCTTTTTGTTGGGGTTGGTTGGCGGTTTTATTGCGTTGCTCACGCCTTGCGTCTTTCCCCTGATCCCATTAACCGTTTCTTTTTTTACAAAACAATCTGCAAACAACAAAAAAGGAGCCGGTAACGCGATGGTGTATGGCTTTTTTATTTTTCTTATTTATATTTTGCTGAGCATTCCTTTTCATCTGCTCGATCATCTTGATCCGGAAATTTTAAACAACATCTCCACGAACATCTGGCTCAATTTATTATTCTTCGTGATCTTTGTCGTTTTTGCCATTTCATTCTTTGGTTATTTTGAGATCACCTTACCAGGCAGCGTTACCAATGCAGCAGGCGCAAAGTCAGGTGCAGGGAATTTGGCAGGCATCTTTTTTATGGCACTCACATTGGCCGTCGTTTCTTTTTCATGCACGGGCCCGATCCTGGGTTCATTGCTGGCGGGTGCCTTATCAAACAACGGCGGGGCCGTTCAACTAAGTTTTGGAATGGGTGGATTTGGGTTTGGCCTGGCATTGCCGTTTGCCTTGTTTGCCATGTTTCCCGGATGGTTACATTCCCTGCCGAAATCAGGCGGCTGGCTGAATTCAGTTAAAGTTGTTTTAGGATTTCTGGAACTGGCAATGGCTATAAAATTCTTATCAAACGCTGACCTCGTTGAACAATGGGGGATAATAAAACGAGAACTGTTTATTGGATTTTGGATACTTGCCGGATTGTGTATTCTTTTATATTTGCTGGGCAAAATAAAATTTCCGCACGATAGCCCGCTGAATAAATTCAGCAGGACAAGGATGGCTTTTATCATTGTTTTTGCGGTATTCACCATTTACCTCATTCCGGGCATTACCAATACCCCACTCGCTAATTTGAAGTTGATCAGCGGATTTCCCCCGCCATTGTGTTATAGTATATACACCAATCCCGTCAATTGTGAAAAGGGGGTTGAGCCAATGAAAGATGATTACGAGACAGCCTTGCGGCTGGCAAAAAAAGAACATAAACCATTATTGATCGATTTCACCGGCTGGGCTTGTGTCAACTGCCGTAGAATGGAAGAAAATGTGTGGACCGATCCGGATGTAAAACAATTGATGCAAAATGAATTTATTGTCGTTTCGTTATATGTTGATGAAAGAAAAAATTTGCCCGCTGTTGAACAGCATATTTTCACCACCATCGACGGTTCACAAAAAAAGATAATTACAGTCGGAGATAAATGGGCGACCTTTCAGTCAGAAAATTTTAATGCCGTTTCGCAGCCTCAATATGCCATCATCAGCACCGATGAAAAAGCCCTGACAAAAACAAAATATTACACGCCGGATGCGCAGGAGTTTGCCGCTTGGCTGAAATGCGGATTGGAAGCAAGCAGGAGGCCATAAAAAACAAAGCACGAAAAATCCTCCAGTCCTCGGCCGCCAGGCGACAGTCCATGGTCAACTAACTTTCTCCCAAATCAATTTCCGTATTGTCTCCGATGTTGAGGCTGCGGCTTTCCCCCTTTACTTCGGTATCGCTGCCAATGAGAGATTCAGTCAAAACAATATCATCCAGGTTCGCGAATGATCCGATGATGGAATTTTTTATGATGGAATAATTGACGACCGTTTTTTCACCGATGGCGACATTTGGGCCGACGATTGAGTTTTTTATATCACAACCTGCAGCAATACTCACTGGTTGAATAATGATCGTATTTTCAAACTGGTGTTCGGGTGCAATATTGCTTCCGAATTTTTTAAGCAGCTTGGCATTGGATTCCAGCAGTGTTTCTTTTTTTCCGCAGTCAAACCAATTTTGCACTTTGAATGGTTGAAATTTCGCGCCGCTTTTGATCATGCACTCGATGGCGTCGGTTAAATTATATTCTCCATAACTGGTAATTTCATCGCGCATATTATTTTCAAGACAACTGAAAAGGGATGCGGTTTCTTTAATACGATATATGCCAACCAGCGCCATGTTGGATTTTGGTATCTGCGGCTTTTCCACGACGCGGGTGATTATTCCATGATCATCGATTTCTGCAACGCCAAAATTACGCGGGTCATCCACGCGTTTAACGCCAAGCAACGAATGAGGGTTGTCGACAACTTCTCTTACATTGTACTCGCAAATGGTATCGCCGAGGACGATAAAAATTTCATCCTCTCCGACAATGCTTCTGGTTAATAAAACGGCGTGACCCAATCCGTGGCGTTCGTTCTGATACACAAAATGCGAAGTGAGATGCGGATATTTCTCTTTTACATAGTCGTGGATTTTTTCTCCCAGGTAACCGACGATAAAAATAAATTCATGGATGCCGGCTTCCTGCAACTGGTCAACAATTATGCTGAGAATTGTTTTACCTGCAAGCGGAATCAACGCCTTGGGTTGAGTGTAAGTATGCGGTCGCAATTTCGTTCCCGCGCCGGCAACCGGAATAATAGCTTTCATGTTCACTCGTTGGTTACACCATAATTTACATGGTAATCGAAAATACTTTAACCGTCATTTCCACATTAAAAACAACAGCTTAAAAAAGCCTGTGAAAATACAGAATTTAGATCAAATGAAGGATTCAGGAGGAAATTGGACAGGCTTTGTGTTTGAATATCCAATTGCTGGTGTAAATCGACATGGCATAGCCTTCTGCCATCGTCTGAACCATGTTCATCCCCAATTGATTGGTTTGGTATGAGAATTTTCTTACATACCTTATGGGGCGAATTGCAGGGAGATTAAAGTCAGCAAAGAAAAATCGCCCGGTTCGCTGGTCAGACAACTCCGCCCATGAACGGATCACTTTGAGACGGGCTTCCGGTTTCAACATGCCCGGCATATCTTTTTGCAAATGTTTTATTGCCCTGTATGTTAACCGTGAGATCATACCACCCATGATTTTTGCTGAGATCAAGAACTATTTTTTCGCCGGACTTTGCGTCGACCGTTTTTGAAACCGGCGCAGCTTTGTAAGCATTATCAATTATTTCGATAACAACCGGGTTCGGCATGGCACTGTCAATATGCAATGCTATATTACCGGTTGGCTTCCCTGAGGCACTATTTTGATACCCGCACATAATCTCGACTAACGGATCATTGGCATCGCCCATAAATTCCCGGTAAAAACCATTCGGTCCGTGAATAAACAAATGATAATTATTATTTTCAAAATCACTTAAAGCCCATTGTTCTTTAATCGTATCACCGGCAGCGACTCCATATGACCACAACCTTATATTTTCTGATGGCGATTTTCCCGGAGCATACACGCTGAACGGGGAACCGGCGGTTTTATCGCCAAAAATTTCGTTTGAGGACCTCATCTTAAGCCAGAACATTTTTTTATCATCACTTACTCTTCCCTCAACATACAATTCATAAGGCAGTGCGCAGGCTTCCCGTATTCCATTTTCCTGCTGCGGCATTAAATTAGATGCATACCCGGCCCTGTTTGCGAGGTCAATTTCTTCATTTGATAATTGCTTAAAATTATTTGGCGGGTTTTTAAATTTCGCTTTGTGCACGCTTTCAATAAAATCATCTTTTATAAGAAATGGAAGTTCACTTATTTTTTCTCCGTTGTGGGGTCTGAATGCCGAAGTCAGATCACCGCAAACTGTCCGGCGCCACTGGCTGATGTTCGGTTCTTCAATTTTCTTTCCAAACTTCTTGCTCAAAAAATTTTCCAGGAATTGCAAAGTAGAAGTGTGATCAAAAACCTGCGAGTTGACCCATCCTCCGCGGCTCCAGGGAGAAGCAATCACCAACGGAACCCTATAACCGAGACCAATCGAACCCGGTGAATCACGCTGCAATCTTACAAATTCGACGCTTGTGTCAATACCGGCAGAAACCTTTCCTGTTGCGGGATCGCGCGGATCGGGTGCGACGAACGGCGGAACGTGATCGAAATATCCATCGTTTTCATCATACGCCAATATGAAAATCGTTTTCCTCCACACCTCCGGATTTTTTGTAAGAATATCCATTGCCTCTGACAGATACCAGGAACCGAACCACGGTGCACTCGGATGATCAGAAAAAAATTCAGGTGCCACCAACCACGATACGGTTGGTAATTTACCGGTATCAACATCTTCCCTGAACTGATGAAATATGTCGCCTTTGGGAATATTAATGCTTCTTTCGATGTCCCCCTCTTTATAATTCAGGGGCTCAAGCCTGTGCTGATCCGGATCCTTTGCATTGACAACAAATCCTTTTTGATGAATATTTTTCTGGAATTCCGTCAGCGCTTCAAACTTTGCAGCACTCAGTGTATTCTGTTCTTCTGTTGCAATTTCTAATTCCTTTTGTTTTTCTCTTAAAGTTCTTTGTGCCATGTTCAAATCCCTGCCTTGGGGCATTGACGGAATTTTTGTTTGCAGATCCTTTATCTCTTGCCCCAATTTGATCACTTTTTTCGGGAGATAATCAAGATATCTTTTTGACAGTTTAACGTGGTATTGTTTGAAATATTCCAGGGGGTTATCTCCGAAATTCCCCAGCCACACGTCTTGTTCTTCCGTAAATCCGCCATCAGCAGCAATTTCATTTTGATAAACCTTCCATGAAATTCCATGTTGTTCCAGTCTTTCGGGAAAAGTCGGCCATTCCACACCATTTTCAATATCCTCATTTTGGACATAGGGCTTTTCATGTTCATCCAGCTTGGCTCTCACGTTCCCGGTCCAGAAATAAGATCTGTTCGGATCGGTTCCCGTCAATGAAGAACAAAAATTCTGATCACAAACAGTAAATGCATCAGCCAGCGCATAGTAAAACGGAATGTCCTGCCGGGTGTAGTGACCCATCGTCAACGGCATCTTTGCATATTCCGGTTCACTCGATTTTTTTGCTTCCAGCCACCCATCGTAGGCGCCATTGTTTCTTGCTTCCATCTGGCTTCTGCGACCATGAGGCAAAGAACCCATCCAGGTTATCCTGGTGTCTTTGATGTCCAACCGAAACGGAGAATATGTTTCACCGGTTTTATTTGTCTGAAGCCAGGCAATATTCTTCCCTGGAAATTTAAGCGCTCGCGGATCATTGAAACCGCGAACGCCACGAAGTGTTCCGTAGGCGTGATCAAATGAACGATTTTCCTGCATCAGGATTACAATGTTTTCCGCATCTAAATAGGTGGTTCCTGCCGGCGGGCCAATTGCCAATGCTTTCTGAATTGACAGCGGCAAAAATTGCGATACGCCGACTGCGCCTGATGCCAAAAGTGATTTTTTTAAAAAACTTCTGCGTGTTTCCATGACTGGTATGTAATCCATTATTTGGTATAAAATAAAAAAGATGATGGCAACGGTTTTTCTCCGCTTCCATAAACACTGTATTCCAATTGCAATCCGGCTTCTCCGGTTCCGTTGAAATATCCCAGTTTAAATGCATGATATCCTTTTTTTAAAGCAATCCCCCCCTCTTTTCCCTGGTCGCCGTGAGATCCGTCATTATCAATGACAACTTCATTGCCTATCCACAATTTACTTCCGTCATCAGAAGATAAATAAAAGGTATATATATCGTCTTTGGGGATTTTTATATAACCCTGATAAAGCAAACCCGCCTCTTCCTTGCGCGAAGTATCTTTCAGAGAAATATTATTCACGACCGCATTTTTTACCATACGCGCGGTATTCAGATCCTCTACCGACTGGAGTGAATTTCCCTCGTAAGCAGTAAACTTCAAACCCGGGTTAACAGATGATATTTTCTCCGGATCCTGCCATGCATAGACTTTTACGGGAACAGAAACTACATTTCCCGGCAACACATTTTTTTTAAATGCCCTTACTGTTAATGCAACGGACTGGTTCACTGCAAAAGGTTTTGTATATGGTGTTGCATTTTGGGTGGGCATCGATCCATCTAAGGTATAATACGCCTGTGTATTTTCGTATGAAGTTATTGTTACCACCGGTTTCAGCGAATTTTCAGGATAGCTGATGCTTACTGCCGGCTTTGCTGCGAATGCACCCGTGTGGGTAATTTTCAAAACAAATGCATACTGGCTCTTTATTTTATTGGGATCAAATTCCGGTAATTGAATCAGCAAATCATTTCCCTGCGGATGCCACGCTAATCCTTCATGTGTTTCCAGTAATTCAATTTTGGCGTCCCCGTTTACAGTCAAATCGTGAACAACAAATTTTTTTTCAGATGGATATTTTGGAAGAATGACATACAGATCATTGGCAGCCGGATTGTATGTAAAAAAACATTCCTTTACCGCAAAACCCGGATCGGGATCAACAGTAAGTTTCAATAAGAGATCACCGCTGTTGTTTTTTGGTTTGTAATCGGTTTTCCCCGCGCTCCACTGCGAAGCTTTCTTCCAGCTCACCGTGTTATAAATGGCTTCATTATTAATCTTCATCCAGTCTCCTATCTGCAGGAGACGTTCCTGCATAATGGGCGGAATTTTTCCGTGTTCATCGGGCCCGATATCCAGCAAAAAATTTCCACCGCGGCTTACCTTATCGATCAGCTGCAAAACAAGTGACTGTGCAGAATTATAATCCCAGGCATCTTCTTCCCGGTTATACCCATATGAAAACCCCATGCCCCGATTTTCTTCCCAGTAATGATTGTCAAAACTAAGCTCAGGCTGATATTCCGGTGTATACACCTCACCATGATGAAATCGCACGCCACTGCCCCAGCGGTCGTAGGTAACGACCCTGTCTTTCACCGGGCTCTCATTATACAACCATGCCAAGAATTCCCTGCTCTTCCATAAACTATCACTCCCCTCCCAATCGCCGTCAGTCCAAAAAACATCCGGCTTATAGTTATTCACAAGCTCTTTCATTTGCGGCCACATGTGCTGGGCAACATATCTGGGCTTATCATGCAGCCATAACGGATTATACCATTCGTACAATGAAAAATACATGCCCGCATGCACGGGAGTTTTGCGAACGGCTGCAAATAAATCACCGAGGAGATCGCGGTGAGGTCCTGCGTCTGCTGCGTTCCAGGCAAATCCCCAATCCCGGTTGGCATCCTTGCTTGGCCAGAGACAAAATCCGTCATGATGTTTTGACGTAAGCACAATATATTTTGCCCCGGAAGCTTCGAAAACCTTTGCCCATTCATCAGGGTTAAATAATTCCGCTTTAAAATCATTGGCCAGATCGTAATACGTCCGGTTGCCGAATTTTTCTTTGTGATATTTTAGTCTCGCTGTATCTCCGGTCATCAAACCATTTTGGTACCATTCCGCATAATTTCCCTTGGTACAATAGGCCGGAACAGAGTAGACGCCCCAGTGAATAAAGATTCCAAACTTACCATTGCGATACCACTCGGGAATCGTCCTGCTGTCAAGACTTGCCCAAGTAGGCTGATAAGGTTGCGCCACAGCAATAAAAGAAGCAAATAAAAATATGGCAGATAAAATTTTTTTCATGGTTGTGTATTTAAACATAAAGTTATTTACGAATCATTGTGGACATTGATTGATCCATCTACATTTAATAAATTCAATTGTTATTTTAAAGTTTATCAATATTCTTTTGCCTTGGGCATTTGATTCATTATTGAGTTTCATTCCGCCCCGGCGGGGTGCCTGTACACCAACATTTCGATTCACCGCAGGTTTGGAATCTGGTCATACTCCGTAGCCAGGACGCTGCGTCTCATTCAATCAGATACCAGGTATAACTATCTGCCTGAATGATCACCGGCAAATCGATTTCTCCATTTCTGTTCAAAGAATATCTTTTTGAAGTTCCGTTTTTTTCACGAACTGCGGCAACAGTTGTCAATCCCGCGTAATACAAAGGAACTTTTATTGTACGCGCAATCTTTTCTTTTGAAGGATTATACAACATTACCAAAGCTTTTATTTTCCCTCGCGGATTAACATGCATGATACCATCCCAATCTCTGCCATCCGCCCTGCGCAAATGAATAATGTCTGCATTGAGAATGTCACGGTATCTTTTATACCAATTGATCACGCGGGTAACCATTTGCTTTGTTGACGGCGCATCATACAACCGCGGACCCCGATAACAAGCCTGCACACCCGCTCCATAGTATTGCATCATCAATTGTTCATAATCGGTCAAATGTTCGGAAAGCGGCTCAAGCACTGCTTCGTCGCCACCACCCTGGTATTTTGTCAGCGGCACAAATCCCCAACCCATAGAGGGGGGTTTTTCCCACAAGCCATCATAAATATTTTGCCTGTTTAGAATCTTCTGATCTTCCCGGGGTAATGAAAAATTCACTTCGCGGTAGCCAATGCCGGTTTTGTTGGTGCCATCTAAAAAATACCAGTCCGGGGCATTGACATAAATACCATGTTCGTTGCACCAATGGTATAAACCCTTTTGCAATTCCATTTGCTTCCATTGGCTATCATCCAGGTTCTTATGTCCCGGGTGTGTTGTCGATGCACAAACATCACCTGGATAAGGTCCGTCATTTTCAAAAATATCAAAGCCCGTTTGGGCAATAAAATATTTCAGTTTGTTCAAATAGGATAATCCCCAATTGCTGCCCAGGCAGGGTGCATTGCCAAAAAAAGCAGCCGCATCGGGTTTGCCGCTAATCGGATCGATCACATCATCCTGGTCACTTATTTTCCTTGAACTGAATAAAGAATAACCTCCGATGAAAATATTCTTACGGTGCGCGTAATCGCTGAGCGCTTTCCATTTAATTATATTTTGTGCGGAAGTATCTTCCATATTGCAATGACTTCCGAAACTTAAGATCACCGCTTCATATCCCGTGGCCGCGCATTGATCAATGGCGTTTTTCACTTCTTCATCATTTTTACTGACAAGATGCATGAAGATTGGGTTTTCGGTTACCCACGGTGCAATGGTCCGGTACATTTTTTTAATGGCAAGACCTCTTCGTTCACGGTCATACCCATCCATTAATAATTCGCAGGTACGAACAGATCTGAAAATTTCACCTGGCTGCAATTCAATACCAGTAACCTTTTCCGGATATACTTCCAATAAGCACGGCGTTTGATAATTATAGTTTACCTGTGAGGTGTATGACGAATCCGTTTCCCAATGTGTCGTCTGATCGCTGATATCATAACGCATCGCATTGTTGAATGCATAATCGGTCTCCACATATATTCCATGTTGCTTTTTCATTTGCTCCGGCGACCCAACCACTGCACTTTCTTCTTCCACCAGTCCGAGCACTTCGTTGGTTACCCGGTTTAGCGTAATGATATGACCTGATTTGTTCTCAACGGAAATCCATTTAATAATTAATGGGATGCCATCATACAATTCATAATTCACCCTTACCACTATGTTTTTTAATTCCGGCAAAGAAGATTTACAAACGAATGACAGCATTTTGCCCGTCGGTTGATTTTTGTTCGTCGCCCAGCCTTTGGGTTTCCATTGAATAAAAGGTTTTATTTCCTGTATGGCAAAACTTTCAAACTGAAAATCATGAGCGCCCGCAGTAAAATGGTCAAGAGAGTCCGGCATAAGGTATCCGTTTTCCTTTTGTCCGTGCAACCCGCCGACTTCATATTCTTTCTCATCAATGATAATTTTTGCTTCCGGTTTTATTGCACGAATCAACTGTTGTCCGTTACTCATGTCTGTGTAATCCGTACAGGCAATATTGGGATGAATGCGAAAAATTCTTTTCACCAGTCCGTTGTATAAAATAATATCTCTGCCATTCTCACTCCGGTAAATTGCTGCTTTTTTCACAACAGGTGATATCAGCCAATCACCATTAAATCCTTTCCTGTTTACAGCATCCCATTGAGGCAACGCCTTTGTATCCTGCGCGAAGCTTGTTAAGCACAATCCTGCTAATAAGAAAATAAAAATAATTGGAGGGAAAGATTTCTTCATTGCTTAGTTTCGATAAAATAAAAATACATCAAACACAGGATAAATATTGAAATACTAATTTTGCCACAAATTTCTACATATGGAATACAGAATTGAAAAAGATACCATGGGTGAAGTGAAGGTGCCGGTGGATGCTTATTATGGTGCACAGACTCAGCGCAGCATTGACAATTTTAAAATTGCGCAGGACATCAATAAGATGCCCAAAGAAATCATTCGGGCGTTTGCTTATCTTAAAAAAGCCGCCGCATTGACAAATCTGGAAGCAGGAATTTTACCTAAAGAAAAATCAGATCTGATCGGACAAGTTGCAGACGAAATCCTGGGAGGAAAATTAAATGATGAGTTTCCACTCGTGGTTTGGCAAACCGGAAGCGGTACACAAAGCAACATGAATGTAAATGAAGTGATCGCTTACCGCGGCCATGTCATCAACGGAGGCAAATTGACTGACAAAGAAAAATATCTTCATCCCAACGATGATGTAAACAAATCGCAATCCTCGAACGATACTTTTCCTACGGCGATGCACATTGCGGCGTATAAGATACTCCGGGAAGTAACGATTCCGGGGATAGAGAAGCTACGTGATATGCTTGCGGCAAAAAGCAAAGCCTTCATGCATGTGGTAAAGATCGGCCGTACTCATTTTATGGACGCAACACCGCTCACGGTCGGCCAGGAATTTAGCGGTTATGCATCTCAGTTAGACCATGGCTTGCGCGCCATCAAAAACGCTTTGCCCCATCTTGCTGAACTCGCCCTTGGCGGAACAGCAGTGGGTACAGGGATCAATACGCCAAAAAATTATGCAGAAAATGTGGCTAATAAAATTGCGCAGCTGACTGGTCTGCCTTTTGTAACTGCAGAAAATAAATTTGAAGCGCTCGCGGCACATGATGCCATCGTAGAGGCACATGGTGCATTGAAAACGGTTGCAGTGAGCTTAATGAAAATCGCCAACGATATCCGCATGTTGTCATCAGGACCCAGGAGCGGAATTGGAGAGATTTTTATCCCGGACAATGAACCGGGTTCATCCATCATGCCGGGAAAAGTAAACCCAACACAATGTGAAGCGCTGACGATGATCGCAGCGCAGGTGTTGGGAAATGATGTGGCGGTCAACATCGGTGGTGCCACCGGTCATTTCGAGCTGAATGTGTTTAAACCGGTGATGATCTATAATTTTTTGCATAGTGCAAGGCTGATCGGGGATGGATGCGTTTCATTCAATG
>DATGFZ010000077.1:0-2070 GCA_035308805.1 Puia sp.
AACAAACTCCACGGACAAATAAAATCGGTACGGGCAAACGTTGTATTGTCAGGCAGGTCGTCAAATACTCCGCTCACTTTCAGCGGTTCTGTGTTATCTAATTTTACAACCTGCCCAACTGCATTACCATCCCCAAAAAGAGCTTTTGCAGCAGCTTTACCAAGTAGGATGGAATTGGGATTTGAAAAATCTGCACTTGAGCCTGCGAGCATTTTCAACGAAAAAATGCTTGTGAAATCCTTTTCTACATACATTCCCTGTTCAGAAAATTTGTTCCCATTGAAATCAAGTACATGTTTACCCGTTTCAGTAGCAAGTGCGACGTGTTTAAATAAATTGTTGTAATTCGTTCTGAGTTCAAGTGACAGTGGAATCGGGAAATGATTGTTTCCACTTGAAACATAGGCATTGCCATTCGTTATTTCTTTTCTTGCAATCTGGGCAATCTTATTAAAGTTTTCATTATAATTATCAAAAGACAATTCATCCCAAATCCATAAAGCGATAAGCATGGTCACGGCCATACCGATCGAAAGGCCGGCTATGTTTATGAATGCAGCAGGCTTATTTTTTACAAGATTTCTCCAAGCCGTTTTGAAATAGTTTTTGAACATAATTCTACATTTTAGGCGGTGATGTTCATATCTCTGCGAATAAGATACCAATACATTATCTGCCTTAGAATCAGGTTACTGCGATAACATACCATGTAGGAAGTGTACGGTTTCATTACACGGACTGTTCTTCTCTGAAACCGCAACTGCTGCCAAACTGTTTAAAGAGAAGTTCGTTTTTAATGCCCTTTGAAAAAACCAAGCATCATTTCCAACGCACCTTCCGAGTGCATATTTTCGCCATTTTCGAGTGATTCGGCTGCTGCTGTGGCTGCTCTTTTGCGCATGGCAATTTCGAAATGGCTAATAGCTCCTTTTAAAGTATTGAATTTCCCACCCGTTAAACATTCACTCAATTCCAGCGCATCCCACATCGCTACGTTGGCACCTTCACCTGCAAAAGGTGGCATCACGTGTGCGGCGTCGCCAATCATGGTCAGGTTGGGCAGCGCTTCCCAGGTTTGATCCAAAGGCGCGCAATAAATGGGACGTGGCCAAAAAGGTGTGACTGCGCTTTCAAATAACTCGTACCAGACAGGACTCCATCCGGAATATTCTGTTTTAAACCAATCCAGAACCTGCGTTTTATCACTAAAATCTAAGCCCGTATCAGTTGCCCAGTTTTGATCAGTTTTAAAACTCGCACCAAAACCAATATCGCCGCCTCCTTTTTGACCTACGAATAAATCTTTCGAATTTCCGAAAGCCATAATTTTTCCGCCGTTGAGAAACTGATTCATACATGGCGCCGCTTTTTCCGCATCATAAATATTGCCCTCCAGCATGGTGATGCCGGAATAAAACGCTTTGACATCGGTGATATATGGACGGATTTTAGAATTGGCGCCATCTGCACCAATAACGATATCAGCATACACGGATGAACCGTTTTTGAAGTGTAAGAGCCATCCTTCACGTTGCGCTTCCATGGAAATGAAATGGCTGTCCCACAGAACCGTTCCGGGTTGCAGGGATTCCAGCAATATTTTTCTCAATGTGCCGCGGTCTATTTCGGGACGAAAGTGTTGACTGCCAAAGTTTTCTTCCAGTTTAGTGTCGTGATCGCTGAAAAATACTTCTGCGCGTTCATTGGTGATCAGTTTCCTGTCTGCACGCGGAAGAAAATTTTGTTTAAACTTATCCAGCAAATTTGCTTTGCGGATAGCTGCCAGTCCTGACTCATCATGCAAATCAAGCGGCGAGCCCTGCACACGGGCATTTTTATCAAAATCTCTTTCATACAATTTTACATCGGCGCCTTTAAGCTGTAGAAGCTTTGCCAGGGCAAGTCCGCCGGGTCCTCCACCTACGATGGCGATTTGTTTATTTTGCAGTAACATATTTTTAAACTTTAAACTGCAAAATTATTTCATATCGGTCACCAGGAATTGTAAAAAACGGTCGTTTTGATTTTTGAATAGCTCTTTGGGTGAAACGCCGGAGAATTTTTTAATTT
>DATGFZ010000078.1:0-11090 GCA_035308805.1 Puia sp.
GAGAAACTGATTTCCTGGGAAGAGGCAATTCATAAAATGAGCGGACTTGCAGCCCAACAATTGCACCTAAACAAAAGAGGAACACTAAAGGTCGGAAATTATGCTGATGTTATCGTCTTTGATCCTAAAATGATAGGTGCAACATCAACCTATGAAAAGCCGCATCAATTGGCTGTTGGAATGACCGATGTTTTTGTAAATGGAGTTCAGGTACTGAGAGATCGCGAACATACCGGAGCAAAACCAGGGCGGGCGGTGTTTGGGATGGGAAAAAAATAATGTCCGGGGTCTGAAGCAGCATGCCAGCTTAATTTTTCTTCCCTAGGTCTGCTGAGGTCTGGCATAAATCAATTACGCATGCAAATTACACGCACAGAAATTTACAAATTCAGTATCCCCATGCACCCCTTCACGATTGCAACAGGAACCATGCACCTTGCTCAAAATATATTCATACGCATTTACACCAGTGAGGGATTTTATGGGGTGGGGGAGTGCTCCGCTTTCCCCATGATTGTTGGCGAGACCCAGTCCACATGTTTTGAAATGGCCAAAGACTTTGCAAAACTCTGGAAAAATAAAAACGCACTGGCAATTGAGGAACGCATGAATGAATTGCACAGCTTTACTGCATTTAATTCCACAATAAAAAGCGCGTTTGACATGGCGCTCTTTGACATTGCCGCGAAAAACGCCAATCAAGCTTTGTATGAATTCTTGGGCGGGAATATAAAAGACCTTGAAACTGACCTGACGATTGGCATGGGAAGCCCTGTAAAAATGGCGCAAGCAGCCATTGATTTTGCGAATAAGGGAGTAAGGATAATCAAAATAAAATTAGGGAAGGCAGCAGATGATGATATAGAAAGGGTTAAACAGATTCGCCATGCCGTCGGCGAAGAAATTGTTTTACGCATTGATGCAAACCAGGGGTGGGATTTTGAAACCTCAGAAAAAGTATTGGAGGCGATATCCAAATACAATATTCAATTTTGTGAACAACCGATGCGAAGTTGGAATGATGATAGACTTCCGAAGTTAAAGAAACATTCGCCCATTAAAATAATGGCTGATGAAAGTGTGTTTGATCATCACGATGCAGAAAGATTAATACAAGCTGGCGCATGCGACTATATAAATATCAAATTCGCAAAATCAGGCGGTATCCTGGAAGCAGATCAGATAAACGCTGTTAGCGCAAAAAATGACATTCCTTGCATGATGGGCGGCATGTTGGAAAGCCGCATTGCACTTACCGCATTTGCACATTTTGCCCTTGCGCACGATAATATTATTTTTTACGACATGGATACATGCCTGCTTGGTCATCAGGTTGACCCAGTGATCGGCGGAATAAAATATAATCGCTTTCATCTTGAGATGCCGCCTGGGATTGGCGTTGGGGCCGATGCCGATGATCAATTCTTAAGTAAGTGCGAAAGGGCAATGATATAAAAAACGGGAACAAATTGTATCCCCGTTGCTTTTTTTCGCGTTATGTTTCTTACCTCCAACCTCCGCGGTGCCACCTGAACCCCCTTCCACCGTGTTCCCAATGGCCGGCATTCCAGGATCTTCCGGCACGGCCACGAACCCAGTGACCGGAATGCCAAACATAGGTTCCTCCGCTCCAGACCCAATCACCACCTATCCAAACATAATCAGGACCCGGCGCAACACCTTGCACATCTACAACATCTGCGGGTTGCGAATCGACGTATCCTGCTGCACATCCCGCAAAAGCAATCATAGAAAAAGCTATCATTACGGGGAAAAAATATTTTTTCATAACTGGTATTTTTTTGTTTATGAATTCCGGTACCTGTATGGTAATACTAAGATTGTGCCACCAGGATTCAAAACGTAACGTTCGCTTTTTCACCCTGATATGGTTTAACTTTCCTATAAAAATGGGGAATGATGTTACAATTCTTCCACAAGAGTTATGAAGTGGATGAATGGTCAGTTTTAGGTTATTGATGAGCGTTATAAACCCAAAACTTCAGCAAAAAATAAAACCTGATTACTAATCCAGTTGATAAGCTTTGATCTTGTTGTACAAGGTCTTCCTGTCTATTTTGAGAATTTCTGCAGCTTTCGTTTTATTAAAATTAACCTGCTTAAGCACATTCATTATCACATTATATTCCGCCTGAGCCGCGCTGTTCTTAAGGTCAACTTCGTTATTAATTCCCAAGCCGCCATTGTGAACCTGATGGGTATTTATATTTTGTTCGGCTTCATGTTTATACAGGTTATTGTTGATGATTTCTGATGGTAACACTGAGGAATGAACTTTCCCTGCTTGCGTTAACAAGGCAGCACGACGAATAACATTTCTGAATTCACGTAAATTTCCAGGCCATGAATAATTTAAAAATATCTCCATCACCTCGTCTTCAAAACCGTCTACCTCTTTATTCAATTCCCCGTTTGCATTTTTCAGGAAGAAATCCGCAAATAAAGGGATATCTTCCTTCCTTTCTTTTAACTTCGGAAGGATAATGGAAAATTCATTAAAACGATGAAAAAGATCTTCGCGGAATTTTCCTTTACGATAAGCATCCTGCAGGTTTTCGTTGGATGCCACAATGATCCTTACATCAACATCCATTTCTTTGAGTCCGCCAACGCGTTTAAATTTTCTTTCCTGGATAACCCGCAACAAGGCGGCCTGAATGTCATAGGAAAGGTTTGCCACCTCATCCAAAAATAGAGTGCCGCCGTTCGCGAGTTCAAAATGTCCTTCTTTATCTGCGAGAGCCCCGGTAAAAGCCCCTTTAACGTGACCGAATAGCTCACTGCCTGCCAGTTCTTTGGAAAGCGTACCGCAATCCATGGCCACAAAAGGTTTTTCTTTCCGCGCACTTTTTTGGTGAATGGTTCTGGCAATAACCTCTTTACCCGTTCCGCTTTCGCCATATAAAATTATGCTGTACGATGTAGGCGCAACAAGTTCTATCTGTTTATAAATTTCTTTGGTTACCGGAGCATTTCCAACAAGAAATGCGTCTGAATATTGTCCGGATTTAGAGGAAGCGCTTTGTTTACCTGATGAATTTTCGCCATTTGCCTGCTGCTCTGTTGCTTTGGAAATAACATTGAGCACCTCGTCGGGAATCAGTGGCTTGGTAATATAATCGAACGCCCCTGCTTTGATGACGTCCACTGCCGTCTTGATGTCTGAATACCCGGTAATAATTATTACAACGGTAGCGGGATTAATGGCCTTTATTTCTCTCAATACCTGGCTGCCTTCTTTATCCCCTAACCTGAAATCACAGAGTACCACGTCAAATTTTGATTCTTTGACCTTTGCAATACCCTTGGCGCCGTTGTGCGCTGAATCCACTTCAAATCCTTTTCGTTGTAAATAACGGCTTAATAAACCGCACATGTCAACATCATCGTCTATAATCAGAATCCTTTTCATAAATGAATGGATTTAAAGTTACAATAAAAATATTTTTCCTGCCCCCTGAATCATCTTCCTTATATCATATATGTAAACATCTTGCCAAATTAATAAAATATCGATTTTATCAAAAAAATTAATACTCCTTAGCCAAAAACTGCCACCTTGTCCAAAATAGTGTAGAAAAAAATCTTCAAAGTGTGGAATTTTATTTACAAATCGATAGTCTTTAGCTCTATAAATGTTTTTTTTACATTTAAATTGATTCTATTCAATTTGAGTTGAACCTGGTTGCTTTATGGCAGTATAATTGTGAGTAGAATTGGAAAGTAATAGCAGATAAAAATGTTGGCTTTGGAGAAAAACAATGTAATTGAAGAAAAAAAGCAATTAAAGGTGTTGATTGTTGATGACGAATTGGACATTTGTTATCTGCTAAGCGGGGTGATGCGACAAAGAAATTTCCGCGCAGGATTCGTTACCTCTTTGTCTGACGCCAGTATCGCTTTACGAAGTGATACTCCTTCTTTATTATTTTTAGATAACAGGTTACCTGATGGTTATGGACTCGATTTTATTCCCTATGTGAAAAGGAATTATCCCGAAACTAAAATTGTGATGATCACGGCGCACGATAGTTTACATGATAAAACGCGGGCATTCGCAGGCGGTGCTGATCTTTTTATAAGCAAACCCCTTAACCGCGACCTGGTTAATAAGGCAATTGATCAATTGGTATAATTTTTATTCCGGTTACTTTCTGAAAGATATTCAGTTAACTCTTAATTCAAAGAACAATGGGAAGTATTCTCTATCTCATCGCAGTAATTCTTGTCATAGCATGGCTAATTGGTTTTTTAGGGTATCACGTAGGAGGGCTCATTCATATTTTATTGGTGATTGCGGTAATAGCCATACTCCTTCGCATCATCAGGGGTGCAAGTTAAGATGGCCTTCTCAGAGGTAATCTAGGGTAACAATGAAGGTGGTGCCTGCTCCTATTTTGCTATCAGCGCTGATTTGCCCGTTATGTGTAAAGATTATATTTTGGGTATTGGTTAAACCCAGTCCGGTTCCTCCTGATTTATTGGTGAAATAGGGCTCAAACAATTTTGATAAGGATTCATCGTCAATGCCTTTTCCGTTGTCCGCAATGATCACGACGCATTTATCCTTGTCGCTTTCAGTTTTTAGGATCAAAATCCCTTTACCGGTTTCCATCGCTTCAATGGCATTTACAATAATATTCAAAAAGGCAATTTTCATTTTCTCTTTGTCAACCAATATTTTTCGTGTATCCTGGCTATACGATTTAATAACCTGTACGTTTGACAATTCGATCCGGTCATTTGCTAACTCTAAGGTTTCGTCCAACAATTCGCCGATTGACATTTTTTCAGCATTGAGTTCAGTCGTTTTTGTAGAGTTAAGCAGATCAGTTATTAATTGATTGATGCGGTTGCTGTTTCTATGGATCATGTCAAGCATATTGAGACCTTCTTCGGTGCCGTTGACATCCATCTTTAACTGGTCCGTTGCCAGGTTGATATTGGTAAGGGGATTTCTCACTTCATGGGCTATAGTCCTTGCAATTCGTCCCGTGGCCGCAAATTTTTCCATACCTCGCATTTGTACAAGCTCTTTATTGGCAGTATCGAGTTCAGTAATCCTTTGTCGCAATTGCTGCTGGTATTCATTTACCTGAGCATCGGCTTTTCTGCGCGCATTATTTTCTTTTGAATAAGTAAAAAACCCATAAACAACTAAAAGAAAAGCAAGAAGCAGCGATGCCATCACAATATTATTCATAATGTTATATTGTTGATTCATCTGGTCTTTTCTTAACTGCAATAACCGTTCTTCCTGATTTTCTATCTCTTTTCCAATGGAATTCACCCGCATCATAATGGTATGCCCAAAATAAGTTTGTATTTTAAGACTGTCGTTAATTTCAAAATTGTGTGTCGAATAATGGATAAGCGCGGCATCGAAAATCTGGTACTTCTTCTGAATCATTTGATGAATTGTATTCAGCCGCTGCTGTTGGCTGGAATTATCACTCGTTTCCGATTTTACTTCATTAAATAAAGAATCAGTCAGGGCCCTGCTTTGATAATAAGGTTTGAGAAAAACAGAATCTTTTACCACGATGTATCCCCTAAAAGCCGATTCGGCATCCTTCAAAGAAGACAATAAATATTCTGTATTGATCATGACACGATGTGTATGATTCACCATGTTGCTTTCTTTCAAAAAGCCAAGATTGGCATAAAGCGTAAGCAGGTAAGACACGAGCAATAAAAAAAAGGCGACAAGGTATCCCATTCTTATTTTCAGGTCAGAAGCAATTTTTTTTATGGCCTTTCGCATAATTTGATTGATTATTTATACCGCAAATTGTGGACTAAATTTCTCGCATGTCGCAAACATTCCTCGGTTTTCTATAAAAAAGGCAGGTATCGCGATCAAAAACAGCTGCAAATTATATTGGTATAACTATTGTTGTATTTTGAAACAGAAAGAACGTAAAATAATTTTATCTTTCTTTGTTTAAAAAGTTTAATTATATCGCTCAATAAATAGTAGGTTTCGGTTTTAGGGTTTAAAGGATGCTATCCGGGCATCCTTTTTTTATTTTAATGCCTTTGCGGTTAATCTTGAATCGTTTTATCTTTTTCCACCTTACTACATGCTCTTTCATCAAAGTTGTCCGTTTATTGGTGTGGCAATGAGTAAAACAGAAAATTTTACGCCAGTTTCTTAATAAATAAAGGTCAGAAAAATAATGGACTAAAATGAGGGGGCAAAAATTACCGGGCAGGGAATTTTTTAACTGAACATTTCTGAGTATTCCGCTTTGCAGTTGCTGGTAGTAAATAACTTTTTAGAAAAATTCAGTGCCGAGGATGACCATTCCGTGAATTCTTCCTGCACCATGGAAGCTGCGGAATTCAAAGCAATCAGAAATTCCTTGTGGTGATCGAGTGGCAAGTCCCAACCGATTTTTTTATTGGAAAGGTTTTGCCAGGGTGTTCTGTCTGTTATGATAACGGGACGTCCGGCGCAAAAAGATTCAATGATCGAATAACAATAGTTTTCGCCCAGGGTTGGCAAAATCATAAAATGATTTTCCCTCAAGTGGCTTTTTATTTTTTCATTTGACACTTCGCCTGCAAAATGTATGGAAACATTTTCTGGGAGCGATGCGGAAAGTTTTTTGCAGAATTCATAATAAGCGTTGTCATCGATAGGGCCGATAACGGTAAGTTCAATTTTTTGAGTTAGTTTTTTCAGGCACTCCATAATAAAATGCAGGTTCTTAATCCGGTGAATTCTGCCTACAAATACCAATTTTAGCTCCCCCGATCTTTTTGTGACCGGGAATACATTTTTTTCGGGTTCTGGCGGAACATCCTGGATGAGGTTTACAGAAATGGCATCGCCAAAAATCTTTCGGATATCTTTTTTTTCCTGTTCATCTGTAGCATGAAAACCGATCCCCTTACTGATTTTGAATAACTTCAGCATTTCCAGGAAAGATTTTTTTTTTGCGTATTTAAATTGTAATGCACTTTCTTTCAGCATACCTCGCGGTGATAAAATAATATTTGATTTCAGTTTGCCTATGCGTTTCATCAACAAAGGATAAATGGTAAAATAAAGAGAATACATACTGTTCAGATAAACATGAGCAGCGTCGATTTTTTGAATTTCTTTTTTTATGCTGAACCACTTTAAATTTTCCGGTGAGGCGTAAAACACCTTGATGTTTGCAGAAAAACTCACCCAGCGGTTTGGCGTAATACCAGCATAGGGCGATTCGCTTTTTAAATCCCGGTCCGAAGTAAAAATATACAAATCATATTCATCCTTCAACAGCATGGCGAGGTTATGACAGGCACGGATGGGCCCGCCCGCTTTGAAACCTGGGTAAAACCATTCTGTCATGATCAGGATACGCTTACGCATTGTTGGTTGAGATTGTTATGCAAATATTTTTTTCTCCGGCATATTTGCATAGTACATAATATACACAGGGTGTGAATAAGAACTGTCACTTTATTATGCTGAAACAATAACGAACAAGTTTCCTTTGAAAATCAAAAGGAGTTGTTGCTTTGGTGATGTCTTTTATTTGAGCAGATTTTATTTCTTCTTTGGCTAACACAAACTTACTGTAGTTGGAGCTGAAATATAGCGTACCACCCGTTTTCATGGAATCGAGTGTTTTGTTTACCAGTTCAGCATGATCACGCTGTATGTCCAGGAAATCCTTCATTCGTTTGCTGTTGCTGAAAGTTGGCGGATCCATGATCACCAGGTCGTAAAAATGCTTTGGCAATTCATCAAGGTATTCCTTCACATCCGCCTGAACGAAATGATGTTTCTTTTCGTCTAATAAATTATTGAGTTGCATATTTTCTTCGGCCCATTGTAAATAGGTTCTGGAAAGATCAACAGAGGTTATTGAGGAAGCGGCACCCGCAGCAGCGTTAACGGTAAAAGAGCCGGTGTAACAAAAAAGATTGAGTACATTTTTGTTTTTAGATTCTTCCTTTACCATCGATCTTGTCTTTCTATGATCTAAAAATAAACCGGTATCCAGATAATCGGTTAGGTTGATCTTAAATTTCAAACCCGCTTCTTCAACTATAAAAAATTCTTTTTCATCATCTAATTTTTCATATTGTCCGGATCTGCCAGCTTTACGCTTTCGCTCGCGAATAAATATTTTCGCCGCGGGAACTCCGGTAACTTCTGTTATGACCAACAAGCATTGCTGCAGCCATGATTCATGTTGACGATCACCCAGCTCATATCTTTTTTTGTATTCAGCGAGATAGACTTTGTCGTCATACATTTCAATACAAAAAGGAAATTCAGGTAAATCATAATCATATATCCGATAACAGGAAATATTTTGCCTTTTCGCCATTTTGCATAAATGTCGATACACTTTTGAAAGGCGATTGTGAAACATGGGAATTTTTTCCGCCAGCAAATTTTGATTTATTAATATTAAAAATTCAGATTGATTTTTATTAGCCACAAAAACATGCTATTTGGCTTTATCGTTTATTCGGTACTTCATATTATGCTGGTTTCCTCCCTTCTTGTCCCAAACCATCCCTGTTAACAAGATAATCCGACAGCCCGGGGTTGCCTTCGCATGCGTTCAACGATTTCAGATAATGATAATCCGGTCCCGTTCCATTTCATTCCAGATAAAGCAAATAGTTTTCTTGATGAAACAGCAAACATGGACCACCCGGAAGGACATTACGCTTAGCAGGCGATCAAAGAAAATGGCTAATATTTTGTCATTTGTTTCGCCCAAGCCATCGAAATCCTAACGAGGAGGTAAGGCATATTCCTGCTGCAACCCACCACAACGTTCTAAAACTAAAATGTTCAACCAATTGCGAACCGCCCGAAGGACCCAAGACCTGTGCTGTTGACCACGCTATAGTATACAGTCCTGCATATTGTCCTCGATTGCTCACCGATGTTCTAGTTATCCAGAATGAATTCATAAACGGCATGGAAAATATTTCACCAAGCGTAACCACGATCATACACAAGACACCTGTCATTGCTGAACCAGGCAAAAGGTTTAATAAAGAGTATGATATTGCAACAATTAAAACGCCACTGCTGATGTAAAAAAGACTTTCTTTTTACCTTCCATTTTAAAAACCAAAACCATTTCAACAAGTACAATGATCAGGCCGTTCAATGCCATCAGCATCCCGATATAAAACTCATTCAAGTGCAAATAGTTTTTGTAATATACCGGAAGTGTGGTAAAAAGCTGAAAAAAGCATGCTGCGAATAAAATGGTAAATGCAATAAAGAACAGGTAAGGATGATCGCCGTATGCTGACCGGTTAATTTTTGTATGCTCCTGTTTTTTTTGCTGCGTCGCTGCATTATTGGCAGGGGATAAGTAATATCGTAACAGTATCATGGCAACCAAATTGGTTCCGCCGTCAACCCAGAATAACAAATGATAATTTATTGATGCCAATATTCCACCCATTGCACCACCAATTGCCCATCCTAAATTTATTGCCAGTCGGTTGAGCGAATATGAACGCGTTCTGTTTTCTTCTTTACTGTAATGCGCGATGGCCGTTGAATTTGCCGGTCGAAACGCTTCATTCACCAAACTCAAAACAAAAGTCACCACGCAAATCAGCGGATAACTTTTCATTTGACCCAATACCATAAACATAATGCCGCCACCGGTTAATGTGATCAATTGCACACGATGAAAACCAATTTTATCCGTGAGTTTTCCGCCAATGAACCCGCCGAAAACAGCGCCGAGCCCAAATAATCCCATTACTATCCCTGCCTGCCCGATGCTGTAACCCATTGCGGGTTGTGTGAGATAAATCGTCATGAAAGGAATTACCATTGTCCCGCTCCGGTTCACCAGCATTACAAAAGACAACAACCAGGTTGAACGCGACAATCCACTATAAGCATTGCGATATAAATAAAATGCGCGGGTTAACATTGCGCGGCAAAATTAAGGAAGAAGAAGGAGGTTACCCGGTGGAGAATGACCGTTGGGGAAAAGCCAAAATCAGTCACCGAAACTATTGCCCTCCAAAGACCTTTTTCAGTAAATCCGTTGCCTGTGCAGCAGGATTTTTTCGAATATTTTTTTCTTCAACGGCTACGTAATAAAAAATGCCCTCAATCGCTTTTTGAGTGGCGTAAGATGTGAGGTCCGGGTTTATCTTTTTTACGAAAGGAACTTTATTGTAGGTTTCAAATAAGTCTTTCCAATATTTTGTCGCGTCAGTTTTTTTGAGTGAAGCATCTATAACCGGCTTAAAGGCAACTGTCAATTGAGGGGTAGTCCCTTTTTTCAGATAAGAAGTGGCTGCAGTATCCGGTCCGCGTAAAATGCCAACTGCATCGCCGATACTCATGTTCTTAATCGCATTAATAAAAATCGGAGCAGCAGATTTTGACGCGTCTTCGGCGGCACGGTTCATACTGAGAATGGCATTGTCTACCATTTGACCCATTCCCATTCCACGCAACGTTTTTTCAACCTTCTGAGCTTCGGGCGGCAACAATATCTTCACCGCCGCATCTTTGAAAAATCCATCAACGGCAGAAAGCCTGTCCGCGCTTTTTTGTGCGCCAATCGTCAAAGCCTGTTTCAAACCATCTGCAATATCGCCACTGCCCAAAATTTGAGCGTTTGCAAAAAGTATGTAAGATGAAAAAAGAAACAAACAAAAAATCCTTTTCATAGCGACATTTTTATTTTTAAAATTAACGCGCAAATCTAAAACAAATTGTTAAGCTTAAAGATGTAACAGCAATAATTAAGATTTAATATTGTCGTCGGTAAATAATCGAGTTTCATCGGTCTTGTTTTCTTTTTTTTCGTTCAATCCGCTGTGCTGAACAATTTCATCGTTGCTTGGCGACACTTTCACCTTAAATACTTCTATTGAGCTCTGGTGAAAAAATGGCAAATGCCCAGCCATTCCAGGGCGAACCATCGACTGCCCTTACTTCCATTCATAACCTGCGGACTTTGGCATTTTCTCAAAAATTTCCACGATTTGTTGAGGCGGCGCAGCAAGTTTTCTTTCTATGGTATTTATCCACGCGCCATCAATATTAATTATTGCGGCCAGCGTGTTTT
>DATGFZ010000079.1:0-3824 GCA_035308805.1 Puia sp.
ATTTTCCGCTAAAGTATAGTTTGCAGTTGTGGTAAAATAGTTAAAATGTATTTTCTTTTATTTTCAGTCTATAAGTCTGTGTTTAAAATAGACAAAAGTGCGCAAATGTAATAAAGTTTCATTATCAGATATTCTGACCGCGAAATTATTTTAACATAACACCTCACTTTAACAATTCGTATAAAATTTTTTTATCACCGAATTAGCCTTTTGTTAACGGATAATTCGGTGATAAAAGATATATATTTGCCGGCCATTTTATTTATTTATCGATACTAACAAAACAGTAACAATTGCGACCCGTATTATTGCAAGCAGAAATAATTTTGTTAAAAAAAATTACTGCTATAGTATAAACAGAACCAAGCCGCATGATGAGCATACAGAGTCAAATAAAAAAATACCGTTTCATTTTTTTTTCTCCCGTTTTGGCAATAGTCTTTTTCATATCCTGTGATAAGCCGACCATCACTTTCGGAAATACGTTCATATCCAACAATAATTCGAGTGTGGTGGTCATAGATACATCAACTTTGTTGCTGTCAACAATTTCTCTTGATTCATTTCCGACCGCCGGGACAGGAACACAACTCATCGGCAGGTATCATGATGATTATTTTGGAACGATTACGGCTGAGTCTTTTTTGCAAATTGGACCCCCGCAGGGTCTTCCGGCAATCAGCAACCTGGCATCATTGGATTCCATATCCCTGATCCTGCGCTTAAATAAAACTTTTTATGGAGATACCACCACGCAAATGAAATTTGACGTGAGCCAGCTTGATACGCCGATCATTTTACCCGAACCATTTATTCAAAGTACTTTTTATAATAACTCGAGCGTTCCGTTCAACCCCGTTCCCTGGGGTTCGACGAGCCTGACGATCAGCCCGACGGCATTGCACACCAGCCAGAACTTTCAGGATTCCGTGAAGATTCGCCTGCCCGATTCCATAGGTACAAAATTGCTCACGCTGATGGAATTCAGATCCGATACGGTGACCAATGCAAATAGTTTTCTTTCTTATTTTAAAGGACTTTGTATTTATCCCGATCCCGGCAGCTCCGGGGTGATATACGGTTTCCGTGATACTGCTTTTGTAAAATTATACTATCATGTGCCGGGAGTGGTCACGGACTACACGTATGTCATTTTACCATTCAATGTAAAATCTCATCAGTTTAACAATATATCGTTTGACAGAAGCGGGACACAACTCGCGGCAATAAATAGCCCAGCTTATGCGGTTCCCAACACGGTTACCCATCAATTGCCTTCATCAGCAACAACAGACAGCTCCGTATATCTTCAAGGCGGCACGGGGTTGCAGGTTAAAATCAATTTTCCCTACATAAGCAACCTGCTTCAGCTCCCTGATTATATCGCTATTTTAAGAGCTGATTTGATTTTGCAACCCAAACCGGGGACGTATACCCCTGAACTCGCCTTACCGCCACAGGTCATTCTTTCACAATCCAACCCGACCAATGTCATCGGATCTACGTTGACATTCAACGGAGCCGTGGCAAACGGCAACCTGGTGGTTGATTATATTTACGGGCAGAATACCTATTATACCTATGACATAACCAATTATATTAAAGGAATAATAACAGACCCGTTGGTGACCCAGGATGCGCTGATATTTAACATGCCGTCACCCGCCAGTGTAACTACCATGAACAGGGCAGTTTTTCAAAATAAAAAATATAGCACAAGCAATTATAATGTTTCGCTAAAAGTATATTATATATCTCTTGTTCATTAACAGGAACGGCAATTATTATTAAATGAAAATAACCGCAATAATATTTTTACTAACTGCATCATCGCTTCATCTTATAGCACAAACGAATAATTCGCCTTATTCATTATTGGGAATAGGCGATATTGACAATGACTTTTATAACCGTACTTCGGGGATGGCAAATACCGGAATCGCTTATCGCTCAGACAGATTTCTTCTTAACAACAATCCCGCATCATTCAGCGCGCTGACCAACCAGGTTTTTTTTGGCGAAATAGGAATGAAAGGCGCTATCGTTAATTATTATGGATCCGGTGTAAATCCCGTCAGCAATCAATCCTCAGACATCACTTTTAAGAGATTGGTCATTGCTGCAAAAATTTTTAAGCACTGGGGAACGAGTGCAGGTCTTCTGCCTTACAGTTCTCAGAACTATGAATTCAATAACCCTTTAACCATACAGGGAACGCCCGGTGAAATCATCAATCAATATTACCAGGGGCATGGCGGAGTCAACAAAGTATATTTTGCAAATGCCTATGAATTTTTTAATCACCTGTCGGTGGGCGTTAACGTTTCCTATTTGTTCGGAGCACTGGAACAAAAATTAATTTACCAGGATTTGAATCAAAATGAGTTGTTATCGCAAAATGTTACGACGGGCATGACCAATCTTTACCTTGACTACGGACTTCAGTTTTTTACTAAAATAGGAAAGAGATGGGATTTTTCTCTCGGGGCAACATTTGCCAATAAAACCAACCTGAACCCGATAACAAACATAGTGGTCCTGGCAAGTGATTCCTCGCAATTATTAAATGAAGGTTCGCTGCAGCCTTCTATCCTTACGCAATTGCCAAGGTCCTATGGGGTGGGAATTGCTATTTCAAGAGATCATAAATTGACCCTGCTTGCAGATTATAAATATCAAAACTGGTCTTCACTCAATTATTCATTTTTTAATTACGCCCTGCAGGACAGCAGAAGATTTTCAATAGGTTTTGAATTCTCGAAAAACAAAAAGGTTTATAACAATTTAGTTGAAACAAGATATTTCCAGGCCGGTTTTTATTATGATGAATCGTACATAAATGCCTACGGACAACAGATCAGGGATATCGGCGGCACCCTTGGCTTGGGAATAAATGCAAAAAGAACACTTCTTGCTTACATTATTTCATTGCAATACGGCGTAAAGGGGACCAGCAGTGAACAACTGATCCAGGAAAAATATGTCAACCTCAACCTGACCATTTCTTTCGGAGATATTTTTGCAACCAAGGGGAAAAGATTTTATTAACAGCACGGGCGATTGTTCATTTAATTGATACATGCTATGCCTGCTCAGCAAACCATACATGCAGCCAATTTGCGAAGATCCGCAAAAAGCAAACAATTTGTTTTTATCAAATCAGCATACAAGATCATAAAAGTATGGTATGAAGACATCGTTTTTTGCGAGGGGATGAAAGATTACACGCAGGTTTATCTCAAAGGTAAAGCCAGCCCTCTCCTTACACTCCATAATTTAAAATCATTTCTTGCCAAATTACCCAAAGAAGAATTCATCCGCGTACACCGATCTTACATCATTTCATTAAACCATGTAGATGCCATTGTAAGAAGTGAGATTTATATCGGCAGAAAAATAATACCCATCGGGCACAGCTATAAAAATGAATTTTATAAGATCATTGAGCAGCATTCCTGATTCAAAAGATAAGCAGCATGATGTAAATAAAATCAGGGAAGAAAATGAATGAACGGTGCATTCACACCGCCACGCTTTGGGAGTGTTCCACAGCAATGCTTAAAAAATTCGGGATGACATGAGCCTGTGTTAAGATGATCTTATCGGGATCATTCAATTGTTCGATCATGCTTTTCCATTTTGGCTCGCCATAATTTTCAATCACCATTCTCTTCTTGTCATCGCGTTGCAGGTACATCGTCATGCCCTCTGCATCCGCTTCGGGATGGAATTGTGTGCCGATCATAAATTCGCTGAACCGGATCGCCATGATTGCCCTTTCCAGCGGGACGTGTGGTCTTTCCTTTTCAATACATAAAACAGTG
>DATGFZ010000080.1:0-1732 GCA_035308805.1 Puia sp.
CAAAACTCCTTGGTTTATTGCACAAATGGACCATCCTCATACCGACCTCGCCTCTTCGATACAATTCACGAGTGTGATAGATTTGAAGGGCATTCCTAAGCAATACCCCCAAGGGGGTCAGGCTTTACCTGTTTTGCCCGAAAAAAATATTTTTTCGGTTAATATGTCCCAAATTCCTATTACATAATTTTTTAAATTATGCTCAGTTCTTCCTGGACGTAGAGAGGCTGTCAACACGCATCTCAATAATTGACATGAAAATTAAAAATATAATATCATCGGCGATTTTAATTTTCCTGAGAGAGAAAAATGAGAAAATTATTCTTACTTGCATTCTGGATTTTATCTATTGCTCTGGTACACGCAACAGATCGATCTTCTCCAGCCTCAATTGAAGATCTTATCCTTCATGAAACTCAAGAAATTCAAGAAGCTGAAATATGTGGAGCTGCGGATTTATCTCTTAAATATATAAATCGCGCAGAGAGTTATATCGTGGCTGGCAAATTCGAAAAGGCTCTTGAAGATTTAGAAAAAGGACATGAAGTTGCCTGGCTACTCAGCCAAAAAAATATAGAACAAAGGACGTTGGTCGATAGGATGGTAGTATACGCCTATTTAGGCGATGACGAAAAAGCTCTTTCGGCTGTGGAGCATTTTAAGAATTTATTTTATTCTTCAGAAGATCATAATTTTAAAAAAGGGTGCCTTTGTCAAGATGAAAACTATGTGAGCGGCCCGGACAATGAACCTGCTCCGGGATGGTGCCAACAAGTCGTAAATTCAACTGCAAATGATTTGATAAAGTTAGTGGAAAGGAGTCCTTTGGGCAGGAACACTAAAGATTCGATTATTGTTGAGGTTGATAGTGTCAGATCTTCAGGACTACAATGCTGTGCAAGAGGGGAGCGTTGGAAAGGATGCGTGGGACCATTGGCAAAAAAATTGTTAGAGTGGCAAGCCTCGGGCGTTCCTAAATATCCGCAATGGAACTAGGTTAATTATGCGATACCTATTTTATTTTTTCCTATTGGCATTTTATGTCCATCTTGCAGGCGAAGAATTTGTTTCTATGCGGATGGAAGTATTGGATAGTGGTGTTTCCAGTTTTAACAACCCCTTGGGGGGCATAAAAGCCTTTAGGATGTTTTTGCATGAAGAATCAAATGATCCTGTGACAAAATTTTGTATTCAGGAATTAAAAAAGATTGGCTTTGTGAAAACATTTTCTATGGCTAAAGCTCCTCTAGATTACGAAGGAATGGGAATTGGAATGTGTTTAGCGCTAAGAATCTCCGAATTAGATGTCTTAGACAATCCTGATTCAGCAATCACAAGAATCACTTTGTATCTCGAATCTTCTGTCGAAATCGTTCAAACAAAACTTCCCTACAGCGCGCGCATTTGGGAAACAAACGTGTTCGTAAGGAAAGATTGTATTATGGATGGTATTGAAAAAATATTAAAACCATTTGTTCATTACTACAAAGAAGCCAATCCCACTGAAAAGCCTGTTTTTTACGTTTATTTATACAAAGATGTCAATTGGGATGTAGTTATATCTAAACAACCTGAAAAATCGGGAATTTGGCAAGGAGGTGCCGCAGAACGCAAAAGTGCCAAGTCGCAATGACGTTAAAATGTCCTAATTTTTTAATTAAACCCTGCCAATAATTTTTCAAATACATAAGTTTTTAAGTTATGCTCAGTTGGAAAGAGATCGTTCAAAATT
>DATGFZ010000081.1:0-3196 GCA_035308805.1 Puia sp.
TTTTTTGTAACGCAAATCTCTTGCGTTCGGTGGTATGCGATGCTCCCATTTACTACCCTTCTTACTACCCTGCCGCCTCAAAAACACGCAAACTCTTATCCCATAAGGGTTCAACCAATTGCGTTGCGGAGGGAGGAGAAGGGACCAGAACCCTGGTATCGATTCATCAGTGTTGAAAGATCAAACTTGGATAGAGAACGAAGGATTCGAACCTCATCAATTCGAAGATATCCAGTCCTCTTTTACGAACTTGCAGTTTCCACTAAAATGCACGCCTGCCAAGGTTTTTAGGTGCATGGTCTGGTTGAACTTAATTGTTTGCTTTGATATTGGTTTTTGTCCCTATTAACTGTGTCTCTAAAATTACACCACAACGTTGCGAAATGCTTCATTTACATCATAGCCAAAATGAGGAGTTTTGGATTAGTCGAAACGCTTTGTTCCATAGTGACTGAGGGCAAATGTGGAGAGGGCATGATCCCAATCCCCGCGAAACAGGAAGCTTTAATTTTCTGATTGTTTTGTATGATAATCTTTGATGAGAATCGCAAATACAAATACTGCAACTAAGGCACCCGTCACCGGCGCAATAATGTAAATCCATAGCGAGTCAAAATGCCAGGCAATTAAGGCCGGACTTATCGAACGGGCAGGATTCATTGACGCACCGCAAATAGGCCCGGCAAATAGCGCTTCTAGCCCGACTGTCCCGCCAATGGCCAATGCAGGTATCAACAACGAATGATCTTTCTTATTTGTACTCGTCAGTATAACCAGCATTAACAAAAATGTAAGAATGAATTCCAGAGCAAAAGATTGGATGTCAGAACCCTTTGGCATTGTTGCCCCTAAATATTCATTGGCAGGGAATAAGAATTTGATAATGGTGCTTGCAAAACAAGCCCCGGCAAGCTGCGCGATTATGTAGGGAGCCATATCAATTCGTTTAAATCGACCGGCAGCATGAAGGGCAATCGTAACTGCCGGATTAATATGCGCACCGGAAATATGTCCAAACGAAAGTATCATTGCCATCACGACTAATCCAAACACTAATGCGACTCCCGTATGTGTTATTGCGCCTCCTGATTCCTGGTTTATAACGACCGCACCCGTACCACAAAACACTAGCCCAAATGTTCCAAAAAACTCTCCGGTTAACCTTTTAAGCATATTTTTAGTTTGAACAGCATCCGGGCGCGCAACAAGGATCATCCTTTTTTGCTGCATAAACCGTAATACTATAAATCCCGCTGCCCGATTGTCTGAATTGGTCTATTTCCTGAAGAGATAAATAAGAGCTCAAAAGATCATCCGGAAGAACAATGGCCTTTTCTTTTTGGATCGCTAAATCTTTAAATCCGGTTTGCTGAATTATTTCCAGGTATTGCTGCTTTTGAATAGCACCAGTGACGCAACCTGAATACATTTCTGCGGTCTTGCGGATTTTTTCCGGAAGTTCACCAACCAAAACGATGTCGGAGATACTGAAATGCCCGCCGGGTTTCAACACGCGGAATATCTCTTGGAATACTCCGTTTTTATTTGGAACCAGGTTCAATACGCAATTGCTGACAATGACGTCGGCAACGTTTGAAGAAACAGGCATTTTTTCAATATCGCCCTGTCTGAACTCAACATTATTAAATCCGAGCTTTTCTGCATTGATTCTTGCTCTTTCAATCATTGCGGGGGTAAAATCTATCCCGATAACCCGACCACTCTCACCGGTGTCGGCCCTTGCAATAAAGCAATCATTTCCGGCGCCGCTTCCCAAGTCAATTACCGTATCCTCTTTTTTTATTTTCGCAAACTGCGTTGGCAATCCGCAACCAAGACCAAGATCAGCATCGGGGTCATACCCTTTTAGTGAAGAGTAATCGTCGCTCATGATGTTGTAAACTTCTGAGCAGCACCCGGAACCACAGCAGGAAGATTGATTTGTTTTTTTATCTTGCAGGGCAATCTCGCCGTATTTCTGCCTGACCATTTCTTTTAGTTCACTTTCAGTAGCCGTCATTTTTATATTTTTTTAGGATGAATAATTATACCCAGAAAGCCAATTCTTTCGCCTGGTTGATGAATTCTAAGACTTTCTCCTCGATTTCATCTCTTACCTCCGCCGTCCTTGGCACGATTTCTTCCTTACTGCCCGTAAATGATGAGGGGTCCGCAAATGACCAGGCAATTCTTTTTACCCTCCCCGGGAAAATCGGGCAGGATTCCGCGCTAGCCTCATCGCAGACCGTAATTACTGCATTGAATACCCTTCCTTTCCTAAATAAATCAAAAACACTTTGTGTGTCATTTTTGCTGATATCAATCCCTATGTCTTTCATCACTTCCACAACATTTGGGTTGAGTTTGCCTGGCTCCAGTCCGGCGCTTTCACCCTCGAAATTTTCACCACCATATTTTTTGAGAAAGGCTTCAGCCATTTGGCTTCGGGCTGAGTTGTGGATACAGACGAATAGGATCTTGTGTTTTAAGATTGGCATACTTTTACATTTAATTGTTTTATAGCAATAAAGCGATTGAGTTGGACAAAAAAAATCAACAACAATTCTCCTGTTCATCAAGTCTTACAAAAAAGTTCTCCATCTCTTTTCTGTATTGTCTCCAGACTTTAGTATCGATGCAATAACAAACACTTGTTCCTTCTATAGTTCCTCTTATAAGCCCGGCATTTTTGAGCTCTTTTAAATGTTGCGAAATTGTTGCTTGTGCCAGTCCAAGTTCATCAACCAGGTCCCCACAAATACAGGCGTTGGCCCTTAACAACTGCTGAATAATGGCAATCCTCGCAGGATGCGCAAGCGCTTTCATCATGACTGCTAGTTTATTCTGTTTTTCTGAAAATATTTCTGTTTTCGTCAGTCCCATATCAATCGCAATAATACGATAATGTTTTGATTTTACAAATTTGATTTTGATGAATAATTTGAGACCGATAAAGATTAGTTGGGTTCGTACAAAATGAGGATGTCTCCCTCATCAAAAAAGAATTGGATCAATTAAAGTGATTTATGTAAAAGGCGGAGGAATCATACCCGCGAAAAACATGTAACCAAACTTAATGATTGACCACTTGCTCCAGTTTTTCCAGCTTCAATCTAGCCTCCGGTCTTTCCATTATAGAAAGTGACTTCTTATAGTTTGCAATTGCACGCGATTCATCACCTTTTGCCTTATACAA
>DATGFZ010000082.1:0-7412 GCA_035308805.1 Puia sp.
GGGATGTTGATGCGAAGTGTGACCATTCACCGGTTTCAGGCTCCTGGTTTTACCAATCTTATTTTTTATTTATCTCGAGCAACCTTAGTTATTTTTGCTTTTCTGTATATCATTTCAAAATTCCCCTTTTGGGGACGAGAGGTTTTATGGCGCTCAAAATTTATACTAAGACCGGTGATAAAGGCAAAACCAGTTTGATCGGCGGAACGAAAGTTCCCAAAAGTCATATCCGGATAGATTCCTATGGCACTGCGGATGAATTAAATTCTTTTATTGGTTTGCTGGGTGATCAGCTGGATGATGAAAATTCAAAAAAGAATCTTAGAGAGATACAGGATCGATTATTTACTATCGGCTCATCCCTCGCCTGTGACCCCGAAAAAGAACATGCATTAAGAATCCCCGATCTCAAAGAGCAGGATGTTACGTTTCTGGAAAATGAAATGGACAAAATGAATGCATCCCTTCCGGTAATGAAAAATTTTATTTTGCCCGGCGGACATCCGGCTGTTTCCACCGCGCATATTTGCCGTTGCGTTTGCCGCCGCGCTGAACGAATATGCGTGGGCATGCAGGAGAATAAAGTATTTGTTGATCCGCTGGTTATAAAATACCTTAATCGTTTGAGCGATTATCTTTTTGTGCTGGCAAGATTTACCGCCCGTCAAATGGGCGTTGAAGAGATTGTGTGGAAACCAAGGATAACGTGAAAATGTGATGCTGACCCAGCGGCTCAATAAAGAAACAGTCACCAGCAGTCTTGTGAAGGAATGTTCATGCTGAGCCATTTTGAAATGGATGATCTTCAAATTATCTTCCCGTCTTTCATGTGCAAGATCCTGTCGCTCATCTGAGCGAGTTCTTCGTTGTGGGTGACAATCAAGAATGTTTGCTGAAATTTTTCGCGGAGCTCAAAAAAAAGCTGGTGAAGTTCGCGCGCATTGGCGGAATCAAGATTCCCCGTGGGTTCATCTGCAAAAATAATATCAGGCTTATTAATTAACGCCCGTGCAACGGCGACACGCTGCTGCTCTCCGCCTGATAAGGCATTGGGTTTATTTTCCAGGCGCCCGCCCACCCCCAATCCATCAAGCAATTGCTTTGCCTGCTCTTCCACTTGCTTTTTTCGCCTGCCCGCCAGCCAGCCCGGAATGCAAACATTTTCCAACGCGCTGAATTCGGGCAACAGGTGATGAAACTGGAAAACAAAGCCAATGTGTTTATTGCGAAAAGCAGCGAGTGGCTTGCCGCGCAAGTCGCTCACTTTCCTGTCCTGCAAGAAAATCTCTCCCTTATCGGGATCATCCAGGGTCCCCAAAATATGCAATAAAGTACTCTTTCCCGAACCGGAGGGGCCTGCAATGCTCACAATCTCCCCTTTCTTAATTTCCACGTCCACCCCTTTCAGCACCCACAATTCCCCGTAATACTTCTGTATATTCCTCGCTGTTAGCATGCAATAAAATTATAATTAGTGCGTCTTTTACAAACGTACAGGTTCGGCTTGATATATGTATTTATTATTCTTTAAAAAAATTTAAGAAATACTTTTTAGCCGCATAAAACATTTGATTTGGAATTTTCGTTTTTAAAACTACTTTTGCGAAAAATCGGGTATCGGAAGTAGGGTTGAAAGTGATTGTTTCCGGGCTTATCAAAATTAAAATTACGACAGATGTTTTGGACACTTGAATTAGCCAGTTATCTTGAAGATGCGCCTTGGCCTGCCACTAAAGATGAGTTGATAGACTATGCCATTCGCTCCGGTGCGCCGCTCGAGGTGGTTGAGAACTTACAGGAACTCGATGATGAGGGAGAAATTTATGAAGGCATAGACGATATTTGGCCGGATTATCCATCCCAGGCTGATTTCTTTTTTAATGAGGATGAATATTGACCTCCGATCAAAAAGTTTGATTTGATTAATAAAGGTTGCGTTTGCAACCTTTGTTTTTTTTAAGCCTGCTGATTTGAATTTCTGCTCCCCGCTATTCCTATTTCTCCATCTGGTTAATCACGGCTTCTGTGACTCCGGTAAATGAAAAACCACCGTCATGAAAAAGATTCTGCATCGTCACCATTCTGGTAAGATCACTGAATAATGTTACGCAATAATCCGCACACTGGTCTGAAGTTGCATTACCCAACGGACTCATTTTTTCGGCATATGTAATAAATCCGTCAAAACCTTTTACGCCGCTGCCTGCGGTGGTCCTTGTGGGAGATTGTGAAACGGTATTTATTCTTACTTTTCTCTTCATTGCGTAATGATACCCGAAGCTTCTTGTAATTCCTTCGAGCAGGGTTTTTGCATCAGCCATTTCATTGTAATCAGGAAAAACTCTTTGTGCGGCAATGTAGGTGAGCGCAATAACGCTTCCATATTCATTGAGCGCGTCCATATCCCACGCTGTGCGTAACACCCGATGGAGTGAGACAGCTGAAATATCCAGTGTTTTTTGATTGAAACCATAATCTATTTCTGTATAACTTTTATTTTTACGCATATTGACGCTCATGCCAATGGAATGCAAAATGAAATCAATTCCTCCGCCAAAATGTTTCATCGATTCTTCAAATAATTTTTTCAGATCTTCCATGTTGGTCACATCAGCCCCGACAACAGGAGCATTTACCGATTCAGCGAGTTTATTGATTTCACCCATGCGCAAGGCAACCGGCGCATTGGACAAAACCAGTTGCGCACCCTCTTGATGACAACGCAAGGCCGTGCGCCATGCAATAGATTTGTCATCCAGCGCGCCAAAAATAATTCCTTTTTTTCCCTTAAGAAGATTATGGCTCATACAGGCAATTTTAATTTTTAGGGCGTAAAAATAAGAAGATATTATTTGCCAACTGGGAATAAATGAGCAACGATCCAAACCAATAAAAAAGTGTAAGCAAAAACAATGGCAAACGCAGCAAAGATATAGCTGAATAACCGACCGGCGGAGCGTCGCGGTTGAATCATTTTTTGCAGGAATTTGTTCGTGTAAAAGGCGCCGATCAAAAAAACAAAAATTCCAGCCAGGATAATTAAGCGCGTTCCATTCATTTTATCGATTACTTATTTTCACATTGTGCATGTAATTCACCATTTCTTTTGCATTCTCCAATGCAGCAGCCGTAGGTTTTTCCCCGCTTAACATTTTTGCGATGGTAAGGATGCGTTCATCATGATTGAGCAATTTAATACTGGTTTTTATAGCATCATCCTTTATTTCTTTATACACAAAATAATGAGCATCCGCTTTTCCTGCAATTTGCGGTTGGTGCGTAATGCAAATGACCTGGCGTTTTCCGGATAATTTTTTTAAAATGATTCCAACCTGCCTGGCTGCTTCGCCGGAAATCCCTGTATCGATCTCATCAAAAATCATCGTGGGCAGATCCACCGATTCGGCGACAAGTGATTTAATAGCTAGCATCAGCCGGCTCAGTTCCCCGCCGGAGGCGACTTTACGCAGGGGTTCAAACCTGTTGCTTTTGTTTGCATCAAACAGGAATTCAACCCAATCCATTCCAGCCTGATTCAATGCCATATTTTGAATCTGCACTTTTAGTTTTGCATTGGGCATGCCGACCTGTACCAATAAGGCATTTACTTTTCCTTCCAGCGGTTTTATTTGAGCATGTCTGTTCCTGGAGATGTCCGTCGCCATTGAATCTGCGCTATCTGATAATTTTTTTACATCGGTTTCTTTTACGGCTATGTTAGCGTCTATATCTAAAACTGACCTCAATTTTTCAGATAAAATATTTTGAATGTCCAACAGTTCACTGGTCGTTCTTACTCCATGCTTTTTCAAAAGCTTATAGCCCGTAGAAAGGCGTTCGCTGATCTGTTCAATTTTGGCGGCATCATAATTGATCTTGTCATTGATCTGCTCCATATCACCGGCAATATCCAATAGTTCAATATGCGCAGAATGCAACCTTTCCAGGACCGTGATAAGTTTGGGATGAAACGAAGAAACAGCCTGAAGTTGATTGGCCAACATTTTTACCTGCTGAACCAAAGGTTGCTCACTTTCTTTCAATTCATAATTTGCTTTGGTGAGGATACTCTTAATATTTTCCGAATTGCTAAGCAATTGCAAGGCTGTGTCCAGTTCTTCCAGTTCGTTTTCTTTATAATTTTCTTTTTCCAGTTCATCAAACAGAAATTTGTTGTAATCATATTCTTTGGAGAACCGGAATTTTTTGTCGATTAAAAATTCCAATTCTCTTTTTACAATAGTCAGTTGGCGAAAGGTTTCGGCATATTCATTCACCAGATTATGATGCGACGCAAAAGCATCGATCACGTCACGCTGAAAATCCGATTCTCCCAATTCCAATGTGTCAAATTGCCTGTGCAGATCAACCATCATGGAACTCAAATGCCGCAATTGTTCTAAGTTTACCGGTGTGTCGTTTACAAAAGCCCTTGATTTTCCGTTGGTGCCGATTTCCCGGCGAATCATGAGTTCATCGTCTCCGTCAAGATCATTTTCCTTCATGAAATTTTTTATTTCATGATCATTATCCATAAAAAAATATCCCTCGATGATGCATTTCTTATTGCGGTCCAGCAAAACGGAAGTATCGGCCCTGTCGCCAAGAATCAACGACAGCGCTCCCATCAATATGGATTTTCCCGCACCGGTTTCGCCGGTGATGACATTTAAATTTTTAGAAAATTCAATGACTATTTCATCAATAATTGCGTAGTTCGATATCTGGAGCCTTTTCAACATGTCAGACAAGCAATTTACAAATTATTCATTGTTACACCTCGCTATGCCGGCTTTTGCTTTTTGATCCAGCGCGTTCTTATACTCATGATCTTTCATGTCCATGCATTTTTGAAAATAAACAATCGCCCTGGCGCAATCATTTTTCTTTTCGTAAATAAATCCAATTTGTAATGCCGAGCGGGCAGCAAAATATTCTTTGCGATGCGCTCCGGATTTAATCGTGTTAAGATATTCAGCAATTGCTTCTTCCTTCCTGTTCATATCATCATATATCCTTGCCAGACGATAGGTAAACTCAATTTTTTCCTGCGGAAGTAAAAAATCAGCAGAAGTTTTTCCCTGTAAAATGGCTAAGGCCTCTCCATAGTACCCGCCATCATCCAATAATCTTGCTTTTAATAATAATTTGTTTGACCAAATACCCGATAGCGCTTCTTTCTGGGCCTGTTTTTCGGCTTCGGTTCCGGCGCTTTCCTTTTGAAGAATTAATTTCCGGGTGGCATCGGCTCTTTTCTGATCATCCCGTAAATAATAAAACCAGCTCAGTTTTTGCAAAACATCCTTGACATAAAATTTTCCTTTAAAATTTTCCATAAACCTGTTGAGATAAACTGCGGCATCAGGCTCCAGGTGGTTTAGTTTTGCATATCCCATTTCCATATCCCAGAGAGGCATGTCCAGGTATCCGGGATCATTGTTCTTTTGTGAAAGGACATTTATGGCATTTGCAGATTGCTGATTATTGATTTCCAGGTTGGTTGCCAGATATGTAAACAGATGATTATTCTTTACATCAAGATTTTGCCCGGAGATAAATCTAAAAACCTCTTCTTTTTTATTTTCAATATAGCACTTAAGATAGAGGTAATAAAAGATCGCTTCGTCGCGGTAAAGTGCCGCCCACTCATTGTGTACGTTCAAAAATTTTTCGAGTTGCTGCATGCCGGTTTTGATGCTCCCTCTTATCCCGAGCAAATTACTCAGCCATTTGTATCCGTCCGGAATGGTGCCGGCGGCCACCTGCATAGAACCAAACAACATATCATTGGGTGCAAACAATGGGAATTTTTTTTGATTTTCTTTACTAAATAAAAAAGACCGGCGAAACTCCCAGCCAGCATTCCAGTTATCGCCGAACTTGATTTTTATGGCAGCCCATTGAAAGTGGATAATGGATTTTGCAAAAAGAAAAAACGGAGATGATTCCGGCCCTTTATCCATCAGCCTGATCCTTTTTTCCAGGTTATTTTCCCTGGCTTTAAATTCAGCGGGATCCTCATTAAAAAACAGAATAAAAAAATCAATATAATTTTCCAGGTAGTATGGAATGAGGTTATTTGGCTGTTCTTTTTTTTCCAGGTCAATCATTTTCTGTCCGTCATTTAACCTCAGCATAATAATCTGCTGGTATGCTTTCTGGCATTGATCATTAAAATCAAAAACTTTTTGAGCAGAAATTTTCGCCGGACATAAAAAGGAGAAAAAACAAAAAGATAAGGCGTATAGTAATCTTTGTAACGTCGCGTTACAAATGTATTTTTTCATGGTTGCAAGATAATTAACCCGAATAAAATAAAAAAGGCGTTCACCTGAACGCCCGCAATCCCTGATCATAGATAACCTGATGCATTACTTGACTTCAACGGCATCATTCAATTCGTTATCTACCAATATTCTTCCGCAGTTTTCACAAACTATAATTTTTTTATGTTGACGAATCTCACTTTGTCTTTGTGGCGGGATCGCATAAAAACAACCGCCGCACGCATCACGTAGTACGGGAACCACGGCCAACCCGTTGCGATAATTTTTTCGTATGCGGTCATAAGAATTCAATAACCTGGGTTCAACCTTTTCTCTTGCATCAGCTGCCAGTTTGCCAAAATGCTTTTCTTCTTTTTCAGTCGTTGCAATAATCTTATCCAGCTCGTCTTTTTTGTTTTTCAGCACACCATCTTTGGCGGCAATATTTTTTTTAGCCCTTTCCAGCAAAACGACTTTCTCTCCAACTTCTTCATTTGCGTCTTTGATGTGTTTTTCAGCAAGCTTTACTTCCAGCTGCTGCATCTCGATTTCTTTATTAATCGCTTCAAACTCGCGGCTGTTCTTTACATTCTCGCTTTGCTTTTCATATTTTTTTACCAGCGCCTCGGAATCTTTAATGATCTGTTTTTTCTGATTCATAAATTCCTGTATCCCGTTGATCTCTTCTTCAACACGCGTTTGGCGCGCATGTAAACCCTGAATTTCATCTTCAAGATCGCTTACTTCCATCGGCAATTCTCCTTTCAGGATTTTGTATTCATCCAGTTTCGATTCAATTTTTTGCAACGCCAGCAACGAAGCAAGTTTTTCTTCAACCGAAAATTCTTTTACGTTCGCCATATTTTATTTAAGATTTAATATTTCAGATCTGCTATTTTCCCGCCAAATGCAATACGCCCTGTAATCTTTTTTCTTTTTTTGATCCCGTTCATCAGCTCTCTCAGCTTCACGTTTCCTCAACCGGCGGACTGGCGGTCCGCAACCATGCTGATCAGCTTCGCGTCACAAAAAATACCTCACCGGATTGGTAAGGGTTTCTGATTTTAGGACGGCAAAGGTAGCGAATTTTTTTTGCAAAACTTCATGAAGCAGATCAATTGTAAACTGCTCACTTTCAAAGTGCCC
>DATGFZ010000083.1:0-17131 GCA_035308805.1 Puia sp.
CAGCAGCGATGCCTTTTTTAAGCATGCGAAAAACCAGCATGGGCGCCGTGGCGGCAGACCTGGTGAGGGTGGGCTTCACGGGGGAATTGGGATACGAAATATATGCCGGCGTGAAAGACGGAGATGCATTGTGGGAACTGCTGTGGAAAGCGGGGCGGCCGTTCGGGATGGTAGCCTGCGGTTATAAAGCCATCGATTCACTCCGTGCGGAGAAAGGCTATTTGTATTGGGGCTCGGACATCACCGCCGGGGAAACACCGCTGGAATCAGGTCTGGCTTTTGCCGTTTCCAAACAAAAGGAATTTTTTGGGCGGGAAAAGATGTATGAACGGGAAATCAAAAAGAAACTGGTGACGATGGTCCTCGCAAATCCAAAGGCGATCGTCCTGGGCAATGAGCCGGTTCGGGTCGATGGAAAAATTGCAGGTCGTGTCACCTCGGGTTCCTACGGCGTTTCCACCGGGTCCTCCATTGCCTTTGCCTACCTGCCCCCGTCACTGGCCACGACGGGTACCCGTGCGGAGGTCCTGGTCTTTGGGAATTGGATAGCCGCCACCGTCGTCAAAGGTCCTCTGTATGATCCGGCAGGATCTGCCCTCAGAAGCTGAGCCGGCGGATGATCGGGCGCTATAACCATATGCTCTCCCGCGCCATTGTTTTTCTAAATAGCCACGGGGTGCACTTCATGGATCGCGCTGAAAAGATACAGCCTGCCCGTGCTCAGTTCCGTACACTGAAAGCGTTTGCGCAATTTCTTTCCTTTCCGGAAGACCGTTCCGTCTTCCATGGTAAACAAAGCACCCTCTGCCAGTTGTTCAACAAACAGCGAGCTGTCTTTTTTAAAATCATATTTTCTCAACACGCGCATCAGCGGTTCATCCGCGCAGCTGCTGGCAGGAAGATCGTGCAGGGATTTTTTTAATGCGGCGAGGATATCCTCCGGGAAAATATGCAGTTTCAAAAAATCTTCGAGGATTTTCCGGTACAGCAACTTCCATTCCCTTCCATGCGCCTGCACGCGATTTCCATATTGCAGGAAGGTTACCAGATGAGCCAGTTCATGAATGAGGGTAATGAGAAAAGCATATTTATTCAAACTACCGTTGATGCTTATACGATGATTTTTACCGTTGACCGCATGACGATAATCACCCAGAACCGTTTTTCGTTCACGCGTGATCGTTAGGTGTACCTTGAACTGGTGCAGGTAATCCAGTGTCAGCTGTGCGGATTCCGCGGGTATAAATTTTTGGAGGTATGTAAGCGGAGCTTCTTTCTTAGCCATTTTTCTGTCGCCTGCTCAGGCGCATTAATATTTTTATTTCAGTAAAAGTATAAATACAATACAATCCAAGCCAGCCGAAAATTGCCATTTTATTAACTTCATTGCGCATCACGAGCACATAAGCGAGCATGGCCACCACGCACACAAACATTTTCAGCGCGAGCCCGGAGTATATCATCCGCAACACGACATGCGGATTGTTATTTTGTAAAGCTTTTTGAAAAAGAAGGAATGAACCAGCGGTAGCCAGGAATAAAATGAAATTACCGACGCTCAGCACGAAGATATTGAAACCGGTTTTTGTCAGCGCCTCTTTAAACACCAGGCCAATGGCTATGCTGATAATAAAAATCCACAGGACCGGCAGCAGGGTTTGAAAAGAATTTTTGCTTTGCATGGCGGCAAAGATAAAACCAAAACAATTAATCGGTCATCACTGTGACCGGTCCTTTGCGCTGCTTTTTCTTTGTTGTCGGCAATTTATGAAGTCGCGAGCTCAAAAGAGGGCTCTTTCTTTTTTTCCGCACTTAGCTTTGTGCTTCCAGAAGCAGTGCTGACCATGTGACACTCCCCGTTAAAGGTTGCATCAGGTTCAATCTGCAATTTGGCCGCCGACAGGTTACCATTCACCTCGCAGCCGCCTTTGAGCTGCAGCAGATCTTTTACTTTAATGGTTCCGGTAACTTTTCCTAAGATATCGGCCTGCTGACCGCTGATATCACCCTGCACCGCGCCGTTTGCACCGATGATCACTTTGGCCGTGCAATTGATGTTGCCGACTAAAGTACCGTCAATGCGCATGTCGCCGTTGCTCGTGATATCGCCTTTCATGGAAGTACCTGCGCCTATAAGGCTTGCGCTGGAGCCGGAAGATGACTCGCTGGAGAAATCGTTTTTGGATTTTGCATTAAACATTGGAATTGGATTTAATCGTTTATTTTTTCGGGTTTCGGAATAGCCAGACTGGTAGTATCCTTTTTCACCGATGTCGTTCCCTGCAAAACATTTTTCAGGTTTTGCAGATATTCATCTTTATACTTCATCTGCTCCTCTAACGAATCAGTTTGTATTTTTAGTTCACGCAGCTCCTTAGTATTATTCACATCTCCATAACCCGGTATATACACTTTCAGCGGCGTGAACACAATCAATGCCACGGTCAAGCCGGTTAATAAAACAAAAATCGTGCTCAAAAAAATATAAACGCTCAACCGGGAAAGTTTAAACGTAACCACTTCCTCATAGGTATCGTCATTCATGACCACCAGCCGGTACCTGTTTTGCAGTCTTTTAAGTGTTGAGTTGGCGTCAAATTTTGCCATAAAAAGCAGATTGTATTTAAAGGTAGCAACTTATCTAAAACCCGGCTGAAAAAACAATCTCATTTTATAATAAATTTCTTGAAAATCAGTTATTAAGGCATTAGTTTGCGACGCGAATGAAACGGATATCGTGAATAAGATCACCAATTTATTAATAATTCTCCTTTCCTTTTTTTTCCTGGACGTTTCCGGGCAGCCCACCTATTCCTCGCTGGATGTCACCAAACCGGCAAAATACGAGACCCGGACATTGGGGTCGGAAAAAACAGATATAAAAAAATTCAAGACGCCGCGGCATTTTATTCAGAACACCATCACCCACTATAACGCCTATTTCAATGCTACCGTCAAGCTGAACGAAATTCTCGACAGGGCAAAAGCGCAGCACCGGGACGATTATGCCAAATTATTTTCTTTTTACAATTACGATCTGCAAACGACGGCAAAAGATAAGAGGGAATTGGATTCCATCATCTTTAAAGCCAACGCAGCCATCCTCAATCATGACCTGCGCAACGACTGGATCGACAACATGTACACGCTGATGGGCAAAGCCTTTTATTTCAGCAATAAGCTGGATTCGGCACACATCACCTTTCAATACATCAATTATGTTTTTGCGCCAAAGGAAGAAGGCGGTTATGACAAACCGATCGGAAGTAATTTTGACCTGGAAACCGGAAACAACGCATTGACGATTTCTACCCAGGAGAAGAAAAATGCCCTCAAAAAAGTTTTTTCATTGCCGCCGAGCAGGAATGAATCATTTATCTGGCAGGTAAAAACCTATATCGCACAAAATTCAATGGGTCAGGCGAGCAGCCTCATCCAAATCTTAAAACACGACCCGCAATTCCCCGAGAGATTGAAATTTGATTTATTCGAAGTCCAGGCCTGGTGGTTTTATCAGCAGGCAATCTATGACAGCGCGGTTATCTACCTCGAAAAAACATTGCCGAGTGCCATCAGCAGGCAGGAGCAGGCGAGGTGGGAATACCTGATCGCGCAAATGTATGAACGCCTGAGGCAGCCCCTGAAAGCGCAGGAGTTCTATGGAAGGGTCATCAAACACACTTATGACCCGGTGATGGAAGTCTATGCCAGGTTGAATTATATCAGGCAAAACCAGGGCGATGATGAAAAACTGGTTGCGCAGAATATCGCCGCAATGGAAAGCATGGCAAGGAAAGAACGTTACGCAGATTACCGGGATATCATTTATTATACCGCTGCTCAAATTGAATTGGAGCATAACCACAAAGCCGCCGGAATAAACTTTCTCTTAAAATGCGTGAGAAATAGTTTGCCAAACAGCGACATGCGCAATAAAGCATTCATGCAACTGGCAGGAATGGCCTTCTTTGATAAGAAATACAGAAATGCCAAGAATTACTATGACAGCGTGAGTGTGGCAAATCCCGGCTCGATTGACAGCTTTGAGGTATATAAAGAAAGAAAAAAAGCACTTGATAAAATAGTCGCCGATTTAAACATCATTCATCTCCAGGACAGTCTTCAGCGCGTGGCGAACATGACCAAAGAAGACCGGGATGCTTACCTGAAAAAATTGGTGAAAGCACTCAGAAAAAAACAAGGGTTAAAAGAAGACGAAGACAGTTATACCGCCGGTGTCGGGCTGAATCCCTTTAGCAGCGGCGGCGGAAACAATCCTTTTGGAAACGGTGCCGATAACACGGACTGGTATTTTAACAACAGCGCACTGAAGGCAAGAGGCTTCAATGATTTCAAAGCCAAATGGGGCAATCGCCCCAATGCGGACAATTGGTTTTTGTCTTCGATGATCGCCCAATCGCAGAAAAGAATGTCTGCCGACAAAGAGACCGACCAGGCAAACGGACCCAATGGGAAAAATGGTGCGCCGGCAGAAATATCGTTTAAATCGTTAGAAGATAATTTGCCGCTGACGCCTGAAAAATTAAAAAAATCAAATGATTCCGTTGAGCATGCCATGTTCAGGCTGGCAAAATCCTACCAGGAAGGCATCCCGGATTACTATTTTGCCATCGACGGGTACGATACGCTGCTGAACCGGTTTTTGGGTACCCATTACCGTGAGGAAGCACTCTTCAACCTGTATTATTGCTACCTGAAGATTGGTGATGATGCCGGTGCGAACCGTATCCTGCAATGGATGAAGCGGGATTACGCCAACGGGAAATATACGAGGATGATCATCAATCCTGATGAAGCGATGAACCCCGACAAACTCACCAAAATACAGGCAACAAAAAGATACGAGGATATCTATACGGCATTTATCGAAGGAAGATTTGAAGAAGCCATCGCAAAAAAGAAATCGGCCGACAGCTTATACGGAGACAAATACTGGACACCCCAATTGCTTTTTATCGAATCGGTTTATTACATTCACGATGAGCAGGACAGTGCGGCAAGGGTCGTGCTGAATCATATCATCAACAGGTATACCGGGACGCCGATGGCAGAGAAAGCAAAAACCTTCCTGGATGTGCTCGGGCGACGCAGGCAGATTGAAAATTATCTTACCAACCTGAAGATTGAAAGGGCCAAAGAAGATTCCGTTGTCACCACTGATGACAGGACGGTGACCCGGACAATGGATACTTCCCGGATGAAAAAGCAAATTAATGAGGATACCCTGGGCATCGTAAAAGCAAAAAGAAATATCGGCGCACTGCAGCCGGGCAAACAAAACCAGGCGGACACCTCGCAATCCGGCGCGCCTAAAATAAAAATAACCAATACCCAGCTCACGCAGATAAAAACGAATGCCACGCACCTCGCCGACCTGCAGCATCAAATGGATTCAATAGAGAACGCAGGCAGGAAAATACACGCAGACTCTGTCCAGACTGCCCTTGCCAAAGTAAAAATGGACTCGATCAGGAATGTTTTGCAGAAATTGAAATCGGATTCAGAGCGGATGGTCAGGAATCTGCAATCGCAGCAATCTGTTTTTGCATTTGCTCCGGACAAACCGCAAAATGTTGCCCTGGTGATTACAAAAGTGGACCCGGTATATGTAACAGAAACAAGAAATGCATTCAACCGGTATAACAAGGAAAACTATTACAACCGGACCTTACCCATCAACAATGTTTCTTTGGATGATTCGGTGAAACTGGTTGTCATCAGCGGCTTTGACAGCGCGAACGATGCATTGAATTATTTGGAGCAGGCAAGAAAGCTTGCGCCAAGAGAAATCATCTCCTGGCTTCCGGCGACAAAATATTCTTTCATCATCATCAGTGATGAAAACCTGGATCGGTTGAAGGTCAATAAGGACCTTACGGAATATCGAAAATTCCTTTCTGCATTCTTTCCGGGGAAATTCTAAGGGTCCGTGTCACGAGCAAAAACATTAATGAAACTTTAATGAAAATAATCTGCACGGCATTTTTCTTTTATTACTTTCGGGTAAGGTTTTTGAGGTACACCGGGCTGGGAATACTGAATTATGTAATGCTCACTGATCATACCGGGGTGACAGCGCCTGGCGATATCCTGTCTGACGGGGCGATCGGTGAAACCCGTGGGATAAACTTCTTATCAAAACATCATCTCTGACTATGACAAAAGCCGTGCGTATCTTCTGGAGAATTTTCTTCATCGGAATATTTGGACTCGTCCTGTTGATTGTGCTGATCAATTTTGGCGTTTTCGACAAACTCCCTTCCTTAAAGGAATTGGAAAACCCTTCCATCATGCTGGCGACAGAAGTCTATGCCGATGACGGAACGCCGATGGGAAAATATTACAGGGACAAGAGCAACCGGAGCAATGTTGAATACAAGGATATCTCACCCAATGTGGTCAGCGCCCTGCTTGCCACAGAAGACCACCGTTTTTATGAACATTCCGGTATCGACGGCTGGGGGGTAATGCGCGCTTTTGTGAAATTGGGCCGGGATGGCGGCGGCAGCACGATCACCCAGCAGCTCGCAAAAAACATGCTCGGACAGGGTTCGAAAAATTTTGCCCGGCGCATGATCGAAAAACTGAAAGAATGGATCATCGCGGTCAAACTCGAGCGGAATTTCACCAAGCAGGAAATACTTGCCCTCTACCTCAACACGGTTCCCTTTGGCGATAACGTATACGGAATCCGGAATGCTTCGCGCACTTTTTTTCAGAAAGAGCCCGATCGCCTAACGGTTGATGAAGCCGCTATATTAATCGGCATGCTCAAAGGAAATACACTCTACAACCCAAGAAGAAATCCGAAAGCATCGATTGAAAGAAGAAATACCGTGATCAACAATATGGTGGAAAATAAATATCTTTCTGCCGATGAAGCTGCCAAATACAAGGCAAAACCCATTGACCTGAGCAACTACAGAAAACTGGATGAGAACAACGGTCTGGCTCCCTATTTCCGCGATTTTATCAGGGAGGAATTAAAAAAATGGTGCAAGGACCACATCAACCCCGCGACGCGCGAACCATATAATTTATACGAGGACGGATTGAGGATTTATACCACCATCAACCCCAGGATGCAGGTCTATGCAGAAGAAGCGGTTGCCAAGCATCTGCCCATCCTGCAAAAAATGCTCGACGCACAAAGCAATGTGAGAAAAGGAACCGTTTGGAAAGAACATCAGAACCTGCTGGAAGGATACATGCGCGACAGTGAACGCTGGCAGAATATGGAAGATGATGGCATCAGCGAAGCGGACATCAAAAAGAGTTTCAAAAAACCGGTGCAGATGAAGGTGTTTGCCTGGAATGCAAAACGAGAAAAAGACACCGTGATGTCACCCATGGACTCGATAAGATACTCCCGCGAAATGCTGCAGACGGCTTTTATGGCCATGGACCCCATGACGGGTGCCGTAAAATCATGGGTTGGCGGAATCGACTTTAAGAATTACAAGTATGATCATGCCAACATCAACACAAAAAGACAGGTAGGCTCGGCGATCAAGCCTTTCTTATACAGTCTTGCTATTGAAGAAGCCGGCTTTACGCCGGAAACGCCCGTGCAGAATATGGCACAGTACTTCCCCGGCTCCGGCATGGTTCCGGCCCGTGGTTTATGCAAAGGCGATGGCGACACGGTTTCCATGGCCACGGCGCTCGCCTATTCACTGAACTGTGCCTCGGCTTACATCATCAAACAGGTGGGACCGCAGCGTTTTGCGGATTTCATCCACCAGATCAATATACCCACCAAGATTATACCCTATCCCTCCATCGCCCTGGGGACCTGCGACCTGTCCCTGTATGAAATGTTGTGGGGATACAGCATGTTCCCTTCGAGCGGCTTCAGCACCAAGCCCTATTATATTGCTCGCATTGAAGACAAGAACGGAAATGTGCTGGATCGTTTTGATACAGAAAGAAAAGAAGTGATCAGCCAGGCAACAGCCTTTACCATGTGCCGCATGATGCAGGGCACCGTCGACATCGGAACGGCAAGGGGATTGCGCGAACGGCTGGGCATAACCGAAATGGGCGGAAAAACAGGAACCACCAACACGAACTCCGACGCCTGGTTTATGGGATATACGCCGCAGTTATTAGCCGGTGTCTGGATCGGTTGCGATGACCGGTTTATCAGCCTTGACGGTAGACTGGGCGAGGGCGGTCACGCCGCAGCGCCCATATGGGAATATTTTTTCGCCAAAGTGCTCGCAGACAAGACCCTTGGTCTGGATAAGAAAACAAAATTCGTGCAGCCGGAGAATATGCAGATCCAGGGAACCTACGATTACGGAAACCTGATCAGCAAAACGCCGCCTCCGGGAGCAGAAGGGGCAGACCAGGGCAACGGCAATGCCAGCGAATACATGGACACCAGCACGCAGCGGATCCCTGTAGATTCCAAACTATCCACCGATGAAGAAAAAGTCTTAAAAGAAGCTTCAGGTAAAAAAAAAGATGATCTGACAACACCTTCTAAACAGCCTGCCAATAATCAAACAACAAAAAAGAAAAAGAATTTTCTCCAGCGCCTGTTTGGTTCCAAGAACAAATAAGCTCTCGCTCAGCATGTACCCTTCCTTTGACGGGATGCCATATTTGAATATCCGGTAGACCAAATACTTGGCGGTTGTCCGGGGCAAACAATGTCCAATTCCCGGAAAATCTGATGATTACATGAAAATCATTCCCCCCCCAAACCATGGCTTATCCTCATTGGATTCCGGTAGAGCAGGTCTTCAATAAAAACTTCCGTTAACCACCGGAAAAAGCGGGAAAAAAAGGAAAATTGACCGACAGAATTATTTTTTTTCAGTGATAAGACGTACTTTAGAATATGGTTAAGGCATGTCACTAAAAACTCCATTCAGACTGATCAAAAGAATTGTGGGAAATCTTTATTTCCTCACATTCCTGAACGGCTTTATAATAGCCTCCATCTTCTATTTGAAGATGGAAGCAAATTATGAGACCGAATTATTTCAAACCATCCAGCACAGCATCAACAAATCAATCGACAATGACGATACGCAGGACTCCATCGTCGTTAAGGCAATGCATGCCTGCAATAACCTCTTAAGCAACAGGTATTCGGTCTTTGAAGGCGATGAAGAACTCGATGGTTTCAAGGTGAATTATTTTCATCCCGCAACGATCGACCTGATGACCGCCAAGGGAGCCTGCGGAAGCTACTCCATGGTGCTGGCCAGAGTCCTGCAGGATTATCAATTCCCCGTGCGCATATCCCAAATGAAAGCCAATGGTGTTTTTGCCGCACATAATATAATCGAGGCAGAAGTGAACAACCGCTGGGTGGTGCTTGATCCTACGTATAATCTTTATTTTACCACTCCGGAAAAAAAACTGGCGCAATTTGATGACATCAAGAATAACTGGAGTTATTATAAGACCCAGCTGCCTCCCAATTACAACCCCAGCTACAGGTATGAAGATGTCCGCTATACAAACTGGGGAAAGGTTCCTGTCTTATCCTCGGCAATCAAAGGGATCCTCAGGTTGTTCCTGGGCCAAAGAGGGCTGGATACGTTTTGCATGAGAGTCCATTTCCTGAAGATCTACGACATCTATTTTTATTGTTTCCTCGTTTTATATGTGCCGGTATTCATTTTAACCCTGAACCGGATCATCAAAACAAAACTTTTCCCCGCCAAAGATATTCCGCTCACCTTTCGCAACCTGGCAAAATACACCAGGCTCCGCTTATCCAATGCGCCGTTAAAAAGAAGCATTGACTCCTGAGGAGGTTTCCCACATACTCTGGATATCCCTGCCGTGTTTGTTTTTTGCTAATGGGTATATTTGAATCATAAATCTTTACTGATGCTGAAAGTAGGTGTTTTTGGCGCCGGCAATCTGGGTGCAATACATTTGAACACCTGGAAGGAAGTTGATCAGACGCAGATCGCCGGGTTCTATGAATCCAGTGATTCGATAGCCGCCTACACAACAGACAGGCTTGCGATAAATCGTTTCCCCAACGTAGATCACCTCATTGAAGCCTGCGACATGGTGGATATCACCACCCCGGATCATGATTGTTTTGAATGGTGCGAAAAGGCGATCCGTAAAGGCAAACACGTATTCATTGAAAAAACACTGGCCGGTTCGGTTGACCAGGCCAAGCAACTGGTCAAACTGATAAAAGAATCGAATGTAAAATTCCAGGTTGGCTATGCTGAACGGTTTAACCCGGCTTACGCCGTGCTGCAGCGTCTTTCGCCAAAACCGGTTTTTATCGAAGCCAAAAACATCATGCCGGTCAACCGGGAAATACAAAACCAACATTTGCTTTTTGAGCTGATGGCTTCTGATATTGACATCATATTAAGCATTGTCAAAAGCGAAGTAAAAAATATCAATGCAATCAGTGCCACCGTCATCTCCGACACCGATGATATGATCAACGCCAGAATTGAATTCAATAATGGTTGCGTCGCCAATATTACCTGGGGACGTTTATCGGTATCACCCGTCCATCACATGCTTTTTTATGAATCCGGGAAGTTTATCAGCATGGATTTTATCAGTAAAAAAACGCTTCTCATCGATCAGCACCATGCGCATGACATCAGCAACGATCCGGCTGTGGACATAAACCCGGGAGAAAATAACGCATATAAAAAAACCAATACGGTCAAACTACAACTGGAAGAATTCAGAAATGCCGTTTTAAACAACACCCCCCCGCTGGTTTCGGCAATCGACGGTCTGCGTGCCATGGAAATTGCTTATAAAATTCTGCAAAAAACAAAGTATACTTGTTAATAATTTATTGCAAGATCGCATGCTAGCCATAAAGAAGATTCATATTGTCTGGTACATTCTGATCGATTACCTGGCGGCGATCATCACCTGGATCATTTTATATTTTACCCGTCGCGCCCTGCTTGGGGAAGCGATTTTGATCGACCACCAGCTTTACCTGAACAACAGGTTTTGGATGGGCATTTCCATTATTCCCGTTGGCTGGCTCATGCTCTTCACGCTCGTTGGTTCCTACCGGTCCTTGTATAAGAAATCAAGGATCAAAGAGATCACGGTCACTTTTGTATGCAGCCTCGTGGGATGTACCCTGCTTTTCTTTTTGATTTTCATCAACGACCCGCAAACAGACTACCGCTATTATTATCAAAGCTACCTGACCTTTGTATTTGCCCAATTCATTCTTACCGCCTCGGGAAGACTGTTGTTGCTGAACAGGGTAAAATCACAACTCGAAAAAGGGAAAATAAAATTCAACACCTTATTGGTGGGCAGCAACAACACCGCCTCCACCATTTTCCAGGATACCAATGAAGGACTCCAGTCGGTAGGTTATCATTATATCGGATATGTCAGCGACGATGCCCGCCACGACAACGGAATAAATAAATTTTTAACCAGGCTCGGCAGCATCAACCAAATTGAGCATGCCATCGACGCCACCCATGCCGAACTGGTGGTGATCGCCATGGAGAAAAAAGACAAACAGCAGGTTGAAAAAATAATTGAACTGCTCAGCCAGAAAGATGTAGAAATAAAAATCGTTCCCGACATACTGGATATCTTATCCGGATCGGTAAAAACAAACGACGTTTTTGGTGCCGTGCTTTCCGATATCCAGACAACCCTGATCCCCGACTGGCAGCAAAATATCAAAAGACTGATTGATATCGTGGTGTCCGTCCTGGGAACCATCCTTTTTTCGCCGCTGATGGTATACACGATCATAAAAGTGAAATTGTCTTCTCCCGGTCCCATCATCTATTCACAGGAACGCATTGGTTACCGCGGTCGAAAATTTTTCATTTATAAATTCAGGTCAATGTATGAAGACGCCGAAAAAGACGGACCTGCGTTGTCCTCCCTGAATGACGAGCGCATAACGAATTGGGGAAGGACGATGCGCAAATGGAGGTTTGATGAACTTCCGCAGTTCTGGAACATCATCAAAGGAGAGATGAGCCTGGTAGGACCAAGACCCGAGCGCCAGTTTTATATTGACATCATCCTCAAACAAACGCCCTATTTCCGGTACCTGTTAAAAGTAAAACCCGGGCTGACATCATGGGGAATGATCCAGTTTGGATATGCAGAAAATGTTGAAGAGATGGTTGAACGCATGAAGTATGACCTGATATACATAGAGAATATTTCCATCGCGCTTGACCTGAAGATCATGATGCATACACTCCGTATAATTTTTACCGGGAAAGGCCGTTAATGACAGGATGCCGGGTTTACCAGGAGTTTACCTTACCCTGCATACCACCGGCACCCGCGCACCCGTTGCAGTCCCTGGCAAAAAACTAATCACTATTTTTGATAAAATATCACAGTTGAAGAAAATTGTACTATTTATCGCTTACTGCTTACCGTTAGTGTCTCACGCTCAACAACATTACTGGCAGCAGCAGGTGAATTACACCATAGACGTTTCGCTGAACGATATTGAACATACCCTGGACGGCTTTGAAAAGATCCGGTACCTGAACAATTCCCCCGACACCCTTGGGTTCATCTGGTTTCATGTTTGGCCAAATGCATATAAAAACGACCGCACCGCATTCAGCGAACAATTATTACAAAACGGAAAAACAACATTTTATTTCTCCGACAAAGAGGATCACGGCTACATCAACCACCTTGACTTCAGGGTGAATGGCGCAGAAGCGAAGATGGAAGATCATCCCCTCTTTATTGATGTGATCAAGATCATATTGCCCGAGCCCCTGGCTCCCGGAAATGACATAGAGATCACCACACCCTTTCATGAAAAATTACCTTTTAATTTTTCACGCGGGGGTCATGTCGGGCAATCCTACCAAATCACCCAATGGTACCCCAAGCCTGCTGTTTATGATTCCAAAGGATGGCACGAAATGCCTTATTTGGACCAGGGCGAATTTTTCAGCGAGTTTGGTGGTTTCGAGGTGAAAATAACGCTGCCGAAAAATTATGTCGTCGCCGCCACGGGGGAGCTGCAGAATGAAGACGAAAAAAAATGGCTCCTGACCAGGACAGAAAGACCAGCGGGGAAGGCACCCGGCACAAAACAGAACAAGCCGGCAGGCGGGACCAAAGTAAAGATCACCGGAAATAAAATGCAACACCCGGAAACGAGCATGCAAAACGCAGTTCCCGAATCAGACAAAGAAACCAAAACACTGGTATACAGGCAAAACCTCGTTCACGACTTCGCCTGGTTTGCCGACAAGCGCTTTCTGGTAGATCATGATACGATGTCACTGCCATCAGGCAGCACGATAGATTGTTATGCTTTTTATCTGCCCCGCCGGAATTCTCCCTGGAAAAAAAGCATATCCTTTATTAAGGATGCCATTGCCTTTCATTCAAACCTCATTGGGGAATACCCGTATCACGTGGTGAGTGCCGTAGAAACAAAGATGGGAATTGATGGCGGCATGGAATATCCAACCATCACCAGCATTTCCGGTGCAGACCAGGAAAGAGAACTCGACGTGATCATCGCTCATGAACTGGGTCATAACTGGTTTTACGGCATGCTTGCCTCCAATGAAAGGCGTTATCCATGGATGGATGAAGGGATGAACACCTATTATGACAATCGTTACGCGGCATGGAAATATCCCGACAGGCCCGGCTCGATGATCATCGACGCCAGGGGCATCCAAAATAAGATTCCCGCAAACGTCGAAGAACTCCTGGTTAATACCATTGAAAAGGAAAAGACCGATCAGCCCATTTCAACCAGCTCAGCAGATTTCACTTTCTTCAATTACAACCTCATCGCCTATACCAAGACAGGACTATGGATGAAAAAATTAGAGACGGACCTGGGCAGATCACTATTTGACAGCTGCATGCAGGCGTATTTTCGTCAGTGGCAATACAAACATCCTTATCCGGAAGACTTTAAGAACACGATTGAAAAAGCCAGCAACAAAAACATGGATGCAGCATTCGCGCTGCTCGATAAAAAAGGGCCGCTGACGCCGTTCAACGATCACAAAAAAATCAAACCCACATTCTTATTCAATGAAAAAAACACGGATACCTTCACGTACGTAAATTTTTCGCCTGCCTTCGGCTCCAACCTGTACGACAGATTCATGGTTGGCCTGATGATCAATAATTTTCATTTACCGCCGAATAATCTTGAATTTGTTTTGATACCCCTGTATGCAACCGGCAGCAAACAATTTAACGGGATTGGCAGGATCTGGTATACCTGGCGCCCCGACAACTATTTTCAAAAAATAGAACTGGCCTCGGACCTTTCAAAATTTTCATCCCTGTCCGGAACAGACAGCCTGGGCAATAAAATTTTCGAGGGGTTTTATAAGATCGCCCCGTCCATCCGCTTCACCCTGCAGAATAAAAACCCGAGGAGTACCATCGAAAAATGGGCTGAGTTCAAGACTTACATCATCGGGGAAAAAGCATTCAACTATGTACTGAAATCTACCGATTCAAACTATTATCCCGCTGCCCAGCATTATGCAACACGCTACCTGAACCAGTTGACGCTTACCATGGCCGACTACCGCGTTTTATATCCTTATCAGCTCCAGCTTCAATGGCAGCAGGGAAGCGAGTTTTATAAATTCAATTTCACGACAAACTATTTCTTTAATTATTCCAGGGGTGGTGGTTTTACCGTAAGGGTTTTTGCCTCCAAGTTCGATTATATCGGTGGCAGGACCCCGACAAAAGAGTTTGAAACAGAAGTATACCAACCCAAACTCACCGCTACACGCGGCGACGAAGACTATACCTACAGCAATTATTTCATCGGAAGAAACGAATCAACGGGCTTTGCCAGTCAGCAGATCATGATGAAGGACGGGGGGTTGAAATTGCGTACTGATCTGTTCAGTAACCTGCAAGGGCGATCGGATAACTGGATCGCTTCCATGAATGTCAATACCACGTTGCCGGCTTCATTGATCCCAAAACAGATCCCGATAAAAATATTTCTCGATATCGGCACCTATGCAGATGCCTGGAGCAATACCCCGCCGACAAGCAAATTCCTTTATGTCGGGGGATTACAATTGTCATTGATCGGGGATCTGCTGAATATTTATGCACCGCTTGTATACAGCAGCGATTTCAGGAATAATCTGAAAACGGTTCCCGAGGAAAACACATTCTGGAAAAAGATTTCTTTCAGCATAGACATCCAGCGTATTAATTTTAAAAGAATGTTCGGAAACTTTCCTCTCTAAAATGAGCAGCGTTAACCATATCCGTTATGTACCGCAAAATGAAATTGACAAATCAAAATGGGAAGCCTGCATCAACAAAGCCCGCAATGGCCTGATCTACGCATACCCACAGTACCTGGATTGTCTCTCCGGGCATTGGGATGCGCTGGTATTAAACGATTATGATGCGGTCATGCCGTTGACATGGAATAAGAAATACGGATTTCATTATTTGTATCAACCCGCATTTACGGCATCCCTCGGCGTTTTTGGAAACGATCTGAATGAAGCACTCGTCGCAGATTTTATTCATGCCATTCCCAAAAAATTCAGGTTGATCGAGATCGCATTGAACCATGGAAATATTTTCGGTGTGCCCGCAGCCCTTACCACCCTCAGGAACAATTACACCCTTTCCCTGAATAAGGATTACGAGACGCTTTACGCCTCCTACAATGAAAATATCAGAAGAAATATCAAAAAGGCAAAGCAATACGGTTGCACGGTAAAAAAAAATATCCCGGTTGCTGATGTCATTGAACTCTCAAAACCTCTTCTCCGGAGGCAAACCAACGTGACCTTAGCAGACTATGATCATTTTGACAGGTTATTTGGTTTTCTCCGTCAGCAGAATAAAGCAATCACCTATGGCATCTATGCCGGCACCAATGAACTGATCGCCTCCTGCGTTTATTTTTTTTCTCACCACCGCGCCTATTATATCCTGGTGGGCAACCATCCCAACGGCAAAACACTGGGGGCCTCTCATTACCTGATCGATCGCTTTATCTACGATCATGCGGGGCAAAACCTGCTGCTTGATTTTGAAGGCTCCGACATGCGTAACCTGGCTTTTTTTTACAGTAGTTTTGGAGCGCAGCTTGAAGTCTATCCATTCCTGGCGATCAATCGCCTTCCATTTTGGATGCGCTGGCTAAAACGCTCATGAGTCTGCCCATAGGTGAATGGAAAACACTGCCTTCTTCCCCATTCATGACTGCTCACTCCCGTCCAGACCCTTTATTATTTGCTCAGCAAGCTGCAGGTCTGCCGGCCGGGTGATCTTCATGTTATTCGTTTCGCCTTCAATCAGGTTTATCTTCACGCCGGTGCTTTCAACTACAGTCGCTTCATCCGTAAAGCTGGCGTGATATTCTTGTTGAAATGCTTTCCATATCAGGTCACTGCTAAAAGTTTGCGGGGTCTGGATGAGGTGAACCTTATTTCGGTCGAGCATCTTATTGCCATCATCCATTTCCATTCTCAAAGAATCAACAGGCCTGACCGAAGGGACTGCATTTCCATGTTTAACCGCTTCTTCATAACAGGCATGGATAAGTCTTTCAGAAACCAGGAACCGGACAGCGTCATGCACAAAAACGATGGATGGCTGCTGGACAAACTGTAATCCGTTTTTCACCGAATGAAATCTTGTTTCGCCGCCGGTAGTGATGACAACCCGGTCTTCTGCATCCAAGGACTGCACAATTGTTTTTCCAGCTTCCAGATATTGTTCATGCAAGACCAGAATAACCTGCATGTCCTCATAGGCATGCAGGAAAGTATGCAGCGTATACCAGAGGACCGCTTTGCCATTGACCAATAAAAATTGTTTGGGAAGATCACCACCCATGCGCGATCCGCTTCCCGCAGCCACAATAAGAGCAAATTTTTTCAAAGCAGCATTTTTATAAAGCGTCACTTTGCCTTGCGGGAGGCGAATAAAAGTGAACGATTAAATGATAAATTCTCGATAACAGCCAGACGATCATCCCCGGCCATCGTTGTCATTTGTACAAGGCTACGGTAGCGCTGCCGTCACTGCTTTTCATGGCACGGTACATGCCCGCGCTGTTAAAAACCATCGCGGCGTTTCCCAGTGAGTCTACGCCGATCATCCCGCCTTC
>DATGFZ010000084.1:0-2868 GCA_035308805.1 Puia sp.
ATGCTAACGGTTATCTGTATATGAATTCAATATTTCAAAAAAAAATCTCCGGCGGCCGCCCGGATTTTTTTTGCCCTCCCGGGACTCTTTTCCTTCGCTGAATATAAAATAGTTCGCCCCGTGTATTTAGGCTACCTTTATAGCTCACCCAATAATTTTTATGAGTAAAGGACAGGAATTTGAGCTGTTAAAAAATAATTTTAAACAGGTAGAAATTAAATTCATTGATTTTTTTAAAAAAGGCGAACCAAGGTGGCAGGGGGAGGAGCATGACCTGCTCAGAAATCATTACAAAAACATAGACAATTTTTATGAAGGAAATATTACCCTGGAAAAATTAAACCCGACAGACCTTCCCGATAACATTAAGCAGGAGATGCGCCTGGCCTTTGACGCCTTTAAAAAAGGAGAACCTTATCATTCTTAAAATGTGCAGATGCAGCAGGAATATTTTTCATATTTTTCTTCTAATGCCAAACTTGAATTTGAAAAAAAATCTTATAGCCTGAAGATCAGATTTTTCTACAACAACAACATTGGCCGCAAAGAATTTGAGGTCCTGTCCGATGAATTCACGGGTCAGCCATCCAAGCTGCTGGTGTATCAGCCAATGCCTGACAAAAGCGGGCATGAATGGGTTGACATCAATACACATGATAATTCTCCGCTCATCCAGGAACTCGGCGCAGTGATATTTAAACAGAACGTTTGAAAGGTCCCGGCGATAATTGATTTCCTCTTAAGTTATTCCTCCCCGTTGGCAATCAGCCTGATCTCATCTTCCTTAAGCGTTATCGATAACCCGTTGGGAAGTTGTGGTTTGCACTCCACCAGTTCTGGCACGTTCAATGCTGTCATGCCTTTCATGGCCTGGTCAAATAAGCCGGCAGTATCCGGATGAAAGCCGGTAACCTCATACTCGACATCGGAATCAATAATGGTCAGTTCTACCTTATCCCCGATTTTAAATTTCCTTTCCGGCATAGCTGTACCTTTTTTTGATTTCCCGCAAAGATAATACCCTTCCGGCTCAGTCCGGATGAAATTTTTTGTATAACGGTTATATATACACGTAAATATAAAACTGCTGCGCTTGCCATGTATACCCGGAAATTTTCCGCCGGCCAATTTTTTATAAAAAAATAAGACAATCGGGGTACATTTATTTATCCATCCCAAATCAACTCAATAAAAATACCCGCCATGTTCAGCCGTTATTTTAAAACTGCATGGAGAAATTTTTTGCAGCACAAGGGGTTTTCCCTGATCAATATCAGCGGACTTTCCATCGGCATGACCTGTTGCATGCTCATTCTTATTCATATCCGGGATGAATTGTCTTTTAACGCATTCAACCGGCGGCTGGACAATATTTACCGCATCAATTGGATCAGCAAGGACAACAGCCGGGTCAATACAGAGGCTACCACGCCTGTTCCCTTTGCTGAGTCGGTAAAAACAAAGATCCCCGGGATCCAAAGCCTGGCAAAATTATATCAGCGCAATGGAGAGATGGAGGCTAAGGAAAATGCACAAAACGCCCCCCACAGCGAAAAGCGTTTTCAGGAAAAAGGAGTTTATTTTTCCGATGGAGACCTGTTCACTATTTTTTCTATTTCCTTTTTGCAGGGAGATAAAAATAAGGCGCTCTCCGAACCCAATGCAGTGGTGTTGACGGATGACATGTCAAAAAAATATTTTGGTTCAGCAAACCCGGTCGGAAAATTCTTATTGTATGACAATAAGGTGCTGCTGAAGATAACCGGGGTGATCAAAAAGATGCCCCTCAATTCCGATCTGCGCTTTGATTTTTTGATTTCTTTTGAAACCATGTATCATGTGGAAGCGCCCGCGTTCGCCCAATTCATAAAAACAGACTGGACCTTTAATCCATGCGAGACCTGGGTGCTCCTGAATGAGAAACAGCAACCCTCCGTGGTAGATCAATTGCTCAACCGGCACCTCCGGCAAAACGGAACCCTGCGCAATCACCAGATGAACAGTGTTTTCTTACAACCGCTCCGCGACATTCATTTGCATGCATCCCGCGTTTCGGGAAATGAAAGCTCCAGTGACATCACCTACATCTATATATTTGCAGCAATCGCTTTACTGATTCTGGTCATAGCCAATGTGAATTTTATCAATTTATCGGTTGCGCGGTCCCTGAGCCGGGTAAAAGAAATCGGCGTGCGCAAAGTGCTGGGTGCTGACAAAACAAAACTTGTTTTCTCCTTTTTGGGAAATACCCTGCTTACCAGTTTTATCGCCCTGATATTTGCAGCAATAGTGACTTCGCTGTTGATCCCTGTGCTGAACAGCCTCACCGATAAACAACTGGCATTTTCTTCCTGGATCAGTGTTTCGAATATTTTATTTTTTGTTTTGCTTTTTTCTGTTTCAGGAATCACGGCCGGGCTATATCCCGCTTTATTTATCGCCCATTTTAAAATGACCGAGGCGCTCCAGGGGAAATCAGGAAATTATAAAAAAAGAAACCTCATTCAGAAAAGCTTGCTGGTTTTTCAATTTACCGTTTCCATCGTGCTGATCATTGCGGCCACGATCATTTATCAGCAGCTTCAATTCTTACGAGATAAACCATTGGGGTTTCAAAAACACCAGGTGGTCGTCGTTCCGATATTTGGCTCGGGTGCGTTCAGCTATGGTAACCAGGTGGACTCGTCGATGCGGCGCCGCATGAATCAATTTGCTGCGGAATTAAAAAACTACAGCAAGATAAACGGAGTGACCGCTTCATCTGAAATGCCGGGACAGGGATTTGTAAGGGGTTTGATTATTCCCGAGGGCGCCCGTGAAGAGGACAATATTTTTGCTCCGTGGCTTTCTGTAGATTATAATTTTATT
>DATGFZ010000085.1:0-2753 GCA_035308805.1 Puia sp.
TTCAGCCTCTCTCTCGTTGTCGAGATAAGCAAAATTTCCACTGCCTCTTTCCGCGAGCACCTGCAATTTCGAATCCTTATAATTGCCCATTCCAACTCCGAGGCAGGTTAAATAAATTCCCCATTGTTTGTGAAGCACAATCAATTTCTCCAATTCTTCTTCCGTGGTTTGTCCAACATTAAAATCACCGTCAGTCGCAAGGATGACGCGGTTGTTACCTCCTCTGATAAATTGATTTTTTGCTACTCGATAGGCTGCATGAATACCCGCTTCACCGGGCGTTGGCCCACCAGGACTCAAATCTTCGATTGATTTTAATATCACTTCTTTGTCATTGCCCGCGGTTGGTTTCAGCCAAAGACCAACAGTGCTTCCATAAACAACAATGGAAACCGTATCAATTTCCCGGAGATTATTCACCAATAATCTAAAAGCAGATTTTATCAAAGGCAATCGATTGGGCAGATCCATAGAGCCGGAAATATCGATAAGGAAAACCAGATTGGCAGGTGGTACGTTTTGAAGATCAATTTTAGCCGCACAAAGATTCAAATAAAGCAACTGGTTGTTTTCGTTCCATGGGCATTGTGATAAATAGGACCTGAACGTAAAAGTGCTGTCTTCCAATGGCAATGTATAGTTAAAATTAAAGTAGTTAAGCATTTCTTCTATCCTTACTGCATCTGGAGGAACTGTTGCTCCCATATTCAGGAAACGCCTGATGTTGCTGTAAGACGCTTTATTGATATTGACGGCAAATTCTGTTTCAGGGAATTTTTCCGTAGCAACAAAATCATTTTGTACCAGGGAATTGTAAGTTTCCCCGCCAAGGCTCCATGACGTTCTATCCTCCGGTTTTAGATTTCTTACCGACGACAATAGATTTTTCTTATCGGCCGGCGGCGGCGGATGCAATAATTTTAGTGTGATGAATTGATATTTTGACGCATCAAGCTTGACGGAAATTACTTCGTACCCATCACTCATGAAAGTAACAGAATCAGTAGGTTTCTGCAGGGGTATCCCAAAAGATCCTTGGCTTCCTGAATAATAAACATAGGCTGAGGAATGAAGTAATATTTTTACATTACTTAAAGCGCTGTTGTTTGCGTCCCTGATTTCTCCCCGCAAATAATATTGTCCATGAGTGGCTGAAAAAATAAATAAGAAGCAGGCTATAAATAAAATTTTCTTCAAATTGCGCAGGGTTGAATTATAAAAGGTGGTTACAAGTTACTCAACTAATTTATAAATTTCAGCGATATTTCTACCCAGACCATTGTAATCTAAACCATAGCCAAGCACAAATTTATTGGGAATAGTAAAACCTAAATAATCAATGTTAACGGGATAAATGGTTGCTTCCGGTTTATGCAAAAGGGCAACTATCTTTAAAGACGCTGGTTGCTGGTGTTGTAATTGCGGTAAAAATTCATGGAGCGTTTTTCCGGTATCGATGATGTCTTCAATAATTACAACATGCCGCCGGAAAACATCTGTATCCAGACCGATCGCTGTTACTACCTGACCTGAGGACTTCGTTCCCTTGTAGGAAGCCAGTTTGATAAAACAGATCTCTGCTTCGATAGCAATTTGTTTGAACAGATCCGCAGCGAAAATGAAGGATCCATTGAGTATGGCGATAAAAAGAGGCTTTTTGTCTTTGTAATCAATATTGATTTCGTGCGCAATCGTTTTTATTTTTTCAGCAATGGAAGTTTTGCTGATGTACGGTTCAAATATTTTATCATGCACGAGGATGCCCGACATAGTTAATTTTTGTAGATAACCAATTCCTGCCCGGTTTTAACTGCGCGTGAATCGAGATTGTTCCATTCCCTGATCTTCTCGACATCAACTCCATATTTTTTTGCTATGCTGTACAAGGTTTCTTTTGAATGAACAATATGTCTTACCGGCACCATGTCTGCTTGATTATTTTGGATTGAAGATGTTTGCAGATTATTTTTTTGGGTTGCCAGTAAAGGTCTCGACGGAGCCGTTCCATGAAGATAAATTTTTTCCCCTGCCGCAACTTCCATGCCCTTGCTCAATTGATTAATTTCAAGCAAACTTTCATAACGGATGCCTTCTATTTGGCAAATATCATAGAGAGTTTCTCCATTTTGCACAATATGGAATTCATTTTCGCTGCTTTTTCTTTTGCGCTGCAAGAAGATCAATTGATCTTTCGGCAATACATCCTGCGATTGTTCCATATCATTGAAATCAAGCAATCGACTTAATGGAATATCATATTGATTTGCAATTGACAACAAAGAAGTTCCCGCTTTTGAAAATATAACATCTGTCCTGTTGAGGGTAAATTTTCCGAGGGGAAATTTAGGTGCCGGTGGAAAATCAACCGATGTTTTTTTATTAAGCGCGTCTGATGCAACATCATTTTTAATTTTGACTGCACCTGTCATATCATACGGCTGTTTTATTTTTCCCAATGCAATTAACGTGTACTGCTCCAGGTTATAATCTTCAATCAGCTTAATAAGAATTTGTGGATAATGAATGTTGGTCGCGTACCCCGCCTTTTTTAAGCCGAAAGCCCAGGACTGGTAATCCGTCGGATCCAATTTAAAGAGAAACGCATAACGCGGACTTGCATGCAAAAAGTCGGAATGATCTTTATACGAATCTTCCGGTTTATCATAACTTCGGAAACATTCGCCTCGTTCATCATCATCGTGGTACACGACAGAACCTGTCCAGGTATCTTTACATTTTATTCCAAAATGATT
>DATGFZ010000086.1:0-16031 GCA_035308805.1 Puia sp.
ATGATCCCCATGCGCGACGGGGTGAAGCTCTTCACGGCAATCTATGTCCCCAGGGACCAGCAGGAGAAATATCCCTTTCTCATGCAGCGCACGCCCTATTCATGCGCGCCCTATGGAGACAAGCTTCGTTTTTGGGGTCTCGGTCCCAACAGCGCCCTGCTCCACGATAAATATATTTTCGTTTACCAGGATGTGCGGGGTCGTTATAAAAGCGAGGGGGATTTTGATGAGATGACGCCCGCAAAGGACATCAAAAAATCCAAAAAGGATGTCGATGAGAGCAGCGACACCTTTGATACGATCGAGTGGCTCCTGAAAAATATCAAAAACAACAACGGAAAAGTTGGTCTCTACGGCATCTCTTATCCGGGTTTCTATGCTACTGCCTGTTTACCCGATGCCCATCCGGCGATCATGGCCGTCTCACCGCAGGCACCGGTCACCGATGAGTTCATCGGGGATGACGCCTATCACAACGGTGCATTTTTTCTGATGGACAATTTTGACTTCACCAATTATTTCCAGGGGACAAGAATTGATTCCGGCAGGAATTATCAAGACGCCTTTGAGGCGAAGTATGCAGACGCGTATACATTCTATTTGGGTATCGGCGCCATCAGGCACACCAACGATGCAGCCTATTTCAACGGCAAAGCCAGGATATGGAATGAATATCTGCAACACGACACCTACGATGATTACTGGAAAGCCCGCAATATCCGCACGCACCTGAAAAATATCAAACCCGCTGTACTCGTGGTCGGTGGCTGGTTTGATGCCGAAGACATGTTTGGGGCATTGCATACCTATGAGGCGATTGAAAAACAAACGCCGGGCAATAAAAATTTCCTCGTGATGGGACCGTGGACCCATGGTGCCTGGTCCGGGCCTGAATGGAAACATTTCGGAACGCATGATTTCGGCGCAAACCTCAATGAGTATTTCAATGGGGAGATCGAAACAAAATTCTTTAATTATTACCTGAAGGATAAGGGGGAAAACAACCTGTCTGAGGCCACGGTCTTTGAGACCGGCAGCAACCAGTGGAAGCATTACCCGGTCTGGCCGCCTGCTGATGCGGCACCGGAAAAATTATACCTGTCTGCCAAGGGAAAACTGGGCGGGACCGCCGCGGCGCAAAGCTATGATGAATACGTCAGTGACCCGCAAAAGCCTGTTCCCTATACCAGCGGAGTTTATGCTGAGCGCAATGATGAGTACCTGACCGAGGACCAGCGTTTTGCTGCCATGAGACCCGATGTACTCTCTTACCAAACCGATACGCTGACGCAGGATCTAACGGTCACGGGCAGGTTAAAAGCGGATATTTTTTTCTCCTCGACGGGTACCGATGCAGACATCATTGTAAAAGTGATCGACGTGCTGCCCGCGACAGGAGATGCGGGCGCTTATAATCCCAAAAATCAGCAGATGACCAATTTCCAGCGCCTGGTACGTGCCGAGGTTTTCCGCACCAAGTTCAGGAACAGCTATGAAAAGCCGGAGCCTCTTATACCGGGGCAGGTGGCTGAAGTGAAATTTGATCTCAATGAGATCGCCCATACCTTTAAAAAAGGACACCGCATCATGGTGCAGGTGCAGAGCAGCTGGTTTCCGATCGTCGACAGGAACCCGCAGCAGTTTACCGATATCCCCAGCTGCCGTGATGCCGATTTCCAAAAGGCCACGATACGCCTCTATCACCATTCCAGCATCACCATGCCGGTTACGGGGAGATGAGGGGCTTTCACTCTTTTTGCGGTAAATGAATTTCAGCGATCATGCAGCGGGCGCTTCCCCCGCCATTGCATTCGATGGTATCCAGCGCCGAATGGATGATCTTATTGTAGCGCGATAGTTTTTTGATCTGGTCTGGCTGGAGCGACTGGTAGGCCTGCGTGGACATGACCAGCAGTTTATCCCCTGAAATATTTTTTATCTGGAGCATATTGCCCGCAAAATGATTCATTTGATCGTCGCTGATCGTGATCAGGTCTTTGCCTGAATCCCTGATCGTCGCCACCACTCTTTCTCTTTCCTCTTTGCTGTGGATGGAGTTGATGTTGATCACCACGTATTTTTCTCCCACGCACATCATCACGTTGGTGTGATAGATCGCCTGGTCATTGCCATCGACGGCGTTGAAGGAAACGCATTTATAGCCCATCGTTTTTCCAAAATCTTTCAGCACTTTTTCATCTGTCCGGGGTGAGAGGCAGGCGTAGGCGATGCGGTCATCCCGGTCAAGCACCATGCTTCCTGTTCCCTCCAGAAAATGCTTATCATTTTCATAGAAGCTAAAATCTATGGACTTATGCACTTTAAATCTTTGCGTGAGTTGCCGGATGATGCCGGGGTCACGTTCGAGGCGGCGGTTCACGGCGAACATGGGGTAAAGGCAGATCGTTCCGTTGTGGTGAAAGGATATCCAGTTGTTCGGAAAAATGGAATCCGGCGTGAAGGGCTCGGGCCGGTCATCGATTACCGTTACGTCGACGTCATTGTTTCTCAGCAGGCTGACCAGCTCATCAAATTCATGCAATGCCCGGGCGTGGACATCTCCGTTTTCGCCGGGGACCTGAAAGGCGTTGTTGACGGCGGTCTCGGCATTGAATGCAAAATGTACCGGCCGAATCATCAGTAAGTGGGCAGTGATCTGCATGCGGGATTATCGTTTAGTGTTTGTTGATCTTATTCCAGGTCATCCCTGAGCAAGGGCATACTCATGCAATGAAAACCGCCGCGCGCACGGGATAGTTCGGCCGATGGCATCAGTATCAGCATGTCTTCCAATTGCTCGACGTCTGTCTCTCCTTTCTCCAGCTGCCCGATCAGGGTGCCGGCATCGATGATCGCAAAGCCGTTCTTTTTAAATGCTTCCACCGTTTTGTCATTTCTGTCGTAACCGAGCACGACGCCTTCTTTCAGGGCAAGCAGGTTGCAGGAGTCCGTCCACTGTTCGCGCGCATCAAACGGAAATTCATTATTCCCGGAATAGATAAATTTCACTTTCTCTTTGCTGGACAGGTCATTTTCGCTGATGTCGATCAGCAAATCCTCCAGGTTGTCGAAGTACCTGGGGTTCTCGATGTCTTTTTTCCTGAACTGGATGATCTTTAGCTTATCATCCTTTTTATTTCCTTCGAGGATGCGCTGGACCGAATCCTCATCTTCATGTTTCATGGATTTCTTTGAAAAATTCCCCAACATCACCCACACATTTCGTTTTACCTGCGTAAACACCGTGTCAATATGCATGTAGTCTCTTTTCTTGGGTATTTTAATGATGCTGATCTTTTTGACCACATTTTTTTCAAAAAGCACATTCACCGCCTGGTGAGCCGCTTCCATGGTGGTGCGTTCACTAACGCCGATGAGTAAGTGATCTTTGCTGATGACCATGACATCGCCGCCTTCCAGGGTGACTTTCCTGTCATCACCTTCTTTTGGCAGAAGAAAGTGATGATGCGTGTCGGCCAGTTCAATGATATTTTTCTGGTAGGATTTAAAAAAAGGATGGTTGAAGAAAATGTATTTGATGATCAGCGCTTCACGGGTTCTTGCTTTTTTGGCTGGCTTGTTCAGCAGCACATGATCGTTGATGACGATGCCGATATCGCGCGTAAAGATAAAATTGGGAATGGGGGCAAAGAGCATCTTGTCCTTATTGATCGTTCCGTTGATGAATGTTTTTGACAGCGAAACGGGATCCAGCAGCAGGAGGTCCTTCTGTGACTCATAGGAGCAATTTTCGATCGCGCATACGGATGCCGACAGTTTTAATTTGATCTCCCGGTCTTTCAGGATATCGGCGAGCAGCCATTGCAGTTCCATGACTTTATCCGACTTAAAAAAATCATTGTGGTCGGGTTTGTAAAAATTGCGTTTGTTTTTTTCCGCGTCGATCTCTGTCAGCCTTCCTTTTATTTTTTTAGGATCAAGGAAGTATAGCAATATCTTGGTATAAAAATCATATTCCTTCCTGCGTATCGTATCGAGGTGGACGATGTCTTCAAAGAGCCAGTCCTGTGCTTTTGAAGGTACCACTTTTCCCAGACCGCTATCCGGGCTGTGCACCAGCAGGCGTCGCAGTCTCCCCACCTCGGAAGAAACCTGCAGTTTTTGTGAATTATTTTTTGGCATATGGAGCTGACCAAATGATGACCCGCGAAGATAAGTCTTTCCCCGAAAGTGGATGGTCCTGCGGGGTGAGGGTGAGAAAGATTATCCGCAAAAAAAAACCCCGGCGATGCCGGGGCTTATCCTTGAAACGAAGCGCTTCGATATCAATTGCTGCATAACAGCATTAATATTTTGCGAGCATCATCGTATCTTTTTTCGGTTTAGTAGTGTCCTTTTTATTGGGCACGGTATCACTGGCGAAATTGATCGCGGTGACTGTACATGAATGTCTGGCTGCCACATTCTTTTTTTGATCTTTCGTTGCAAGAACTACTGCCGCTGACAACAGAACTGCGCATCCTAAAACTACTTTTTTCATAATTAACTTTTTTGTTCTTGAATGATGTTTATCAATACAGCTGTATTTCAACAACTGTGCCACCCCGATAAAAATTTATTTTAAAATTTTCATTGCACACTATGTAGAAAAATAGCAACAACCTGTTAATGACTTCCTAACGCCTGTTAGTTTTTTTGTCGGTAATCTTCTATTTTTGCGCAACAATTTTTTATACATGGAATTTCAATTCAGCGAAGAACAGTTAATGATTCAAAAAGCGGCCCGAGATTTTGCCATCAACGAATGCCTGCCCGGCGTTATTGAAAGAGACGAAAAACAAAAGTTCCCCAGGGAGCAGATCACAAAACTCGCCGAGCTCGGATTTATGGGCATGATGGTCGATCAGCAATACGGCGGCGCGGGAATGGATACGGTGAGTTATGTGCTGGCGCTGGAAGAGATCAATAAAATAGATGCGAGTGTCGGCGTGTGCATGAGTGTAAACAATTCACTGGTGTGCTGGGGACTGCAGGCCTTCGGATCTGAGGCGCAGAAAATAAAATATTTAACCCCCCTCGCGCAGGGTAAAAAAAATGGCGAGCTATATATCGGCGCTTTTCTGCTCAGTGAGCCGGAGGCCGGCAGCGATGCCACCTCGCAGAAGACAACCGCCATAGACAAGGGGGATCATTATCTGCTCAACGGGGTAAAGAACTGGATCACCAACGGCAACTCCGCGAGCGTATACCTGGTGATGGCGCAGACGGATGTGTCAAAGGGATCTCATGGCATCAATACGTTTATCGTAGAAAAAAACTGGGAGGGCGTGACTGTGGGCGCCAAGGAAAATAAGCTGGGGATCAGGGGAAGCGATACCCACAGCATTTTATTCAGTGACGTGAAGATCCCCAAAGAAAATCAAATCGGGGCAAACGGGTTTGGGTTTACGTTTGCGATGAGGACCCTGGCCGGCGGCAGAATCGGCATCGCCTCCCAGGCGCTCGGCATTGCCAGCGGCTCCTATGAGCTATCCATAAAATATGCAAAAGAAAGAAAAGCCTTCGGGAAGGAAATTGCGCAGCACCAGATCATACAATTCAAGCTGGCCGACATGGCTACGCGCATCGAAGCCGCGCGCCTGCTCTGTTTGCGGGCTGCCTGGGAAAAAGACAACAACCTGGATTATTCACTGAGCTCGTCCATGGCAAAGGTCTTTGCCAGCGAAACGGCGATGTGGGCAGCGACGGAGGCCGTGCAGATCCATGGAGGATATGGTTATGTAAAAGAATACCATGTGGAGAGATTCATGCGTGATGCCAAGATCACCCAGATCTACGAGGGTACAAGCGAAGTGCAGCGGATAGTGATCAGCAGGTCGATTCTTAAATGAGGGGATGATTCATGATCAATCAAGAAAACTATACCAGAATCGCGGGGGAGCTTGCTGCAAAAAAGGTGCAGCTGATCGCCGTTTCCAAAACCAGGCCAGCGGGCGACATCCGGACACTCTATGACCTGGGTCACCGTGATTTTGGCGAGAACTATGTACAGGAACTCGCAGATAAACAAGGGCAGCTTCCCGGTGACATCCGCTGGCATTTTATCGGGCACCTGCAATCCAATAAAGTAAAATATATCGCGCCTTTCATCCACCTGATTCAAAGTGTGGACAGTTTAAAGCTGCTGAAAGAAATCAATAAGCAGGCGGTTAAGCATGACCGTGAGATCGCGTGCCTGCTCCAGGTTCATATCGCTGAGGAAGAAACAAAGTTCGGCTTTGATGAGCGCGAGCTGGAAACACTGATGGCTTCAGACAGGAGTGAGTTGGCCGCCCTGGAGCATATCAGGATCGCGGGACTGATGGGAATGGCTTCACTCAGCGCTGACGAAAATAAAATCAAATCAGAGTTCAAAAAATTAAAATCCCTTTTTGACCGGTTTAAAGAGCTGCGGGAGGCAAACCTGCAGTTTACCATTCTATCGATGGGCATGAGCAGTGATGTTGACATGGCGGTCCGGGAGGGAAGCAATATGGTAAGGATCGGGAGTTTTATATTCGGTGAGAGAAAATAACCGGGTCAATGACAGGACCCAATACAAAAGCAACATAAATTATTGTATCCTGGGGTATCAATAATTCAGGTTGCTGAAAAGCGCCCGGCGTGGCAGCAAATAAAATCATTACGCACGCACCCTTTTGTTGCTTATCGTATAGACCAATAAATCAATAGCCAGAATAGACAGCAGGGTGAACAGGGCGGAGGTGCTGTAATTGGAATGGATAAAAAATTCAAAGCTTTCGGTTCCCGCGATAATTATTAAGGTCATTAATAATAAGGTAAATAGCGTTTTCATGTTTTTAAAGTTTATTGTTTTAGAAGTTCAGTTACAGTAATAAGAAGGCAGAGGGATCGGTTCGTTTATTAATGAATTGCTAATGAAAAAAATAATTATTCCGGTTAAACCTTTTTAATTCCCGCAAGTATACCACCGGCATCAAAAGCAAAACAAAAAGCCACATGGATCATGTGGCTTTTTGTTTTGTCAGCAGGGTAAAAGATCAGGAGTTGATGTCTTTTCCGTCCTGGAGTGTTTTAATTATTTTTTCCACGTTGGCCTTATTGGCGGGATCAGTAGCCTGTGGTTGCGCCTTTAGGGCATACTCCAGTGCTTTTTTATAATTGCCGATCGCCGAGTAGCCGCGTGCCATGCCCATGTTGGTTCTGAATTCATTGGGATGTCTGTCGTAATTCATTTTATAGACAGCAAAGGCCTGTTGATTTTTTTTCTGTGCGAGCAACTCACGGGCATAGCTATGTAAATCGAATTCATTGCCATAGGGCATTGCCTTTTTCATGATTTCGTCTGCTTCCGCGCCGCGGCCCAGTTTATCCAGGACCTGCGCCTTGGTGCTCCATGCAGCAAAGCTCTGGTCGCCGGCGAAGTTTACACTCGTCGCGCTGTCAGCCCAGAGGAGTGCCTCATCGAGGTTGGTGTTTTTTTGCACGCACCACTGCGCTGCCTGTTGCCAGGACTCCCAGGTAAATCCCTTATCCGTGCGTAGTTCTTTCCTGAAGGTCTCCAGCTGGATCTTGTCCAGGTCGGTTTCTATCCTAAAGGGGATGATCAGTTTCTCCCATTGCAATTCCACCACAGCGCTGTTCTCGGTCTGGTGCGTGAATTCATATTTCAGCCATTCCACGCTTTTGTCGGCAGCCAGGGGTTTTACTTTCACCCGCAGCGCGTCTTCTTTGGGGTCATAATAAAAGCTTCCCCATGAGGTCGCATTTTTTGAAAATATCAGGGTGCATTCTCCCGGGTCATAAGCAATAAAAAAACCGTATTTGCCGCGGGACAGCTCCTGGCCTTCAATTTTCACGTCGGTGGAAAATTCGATAGTGGTGTTTTCATTGGCACCGGCGCGCCAGGGGGCCTGCTTGGTGTTTCCAAATCCCTGGTCGCTGTAGCCGACCGGGATCAGGCCGCCCCAGATCTTACCCTCCCTGCCTTTCACGCCCGGGCGATCGTAGTTGATAGCGACATCGGTCAGCCCGATGCGTTCGCCGATGAAGGCTTTTTTATTGCCACCGTTTGGCGTGGTGGTGAGTTGTGCGTTTGCGGAAATACAACAAGCAAAATAAAATACCGAAGTCAGCAGCAGCGCTGCAAATTTTTTTTTCATGTGGAGTTAATTATGGAATGATCAAACAAAATAGTTGCCGCCAAATGTAGATTTAGTTTTTGCGCCAGCGATAAATTTTTACACCGGAGCTTAATCAGTCGGATATGAAGCAGGACGGGCGGATGGGCGGTTTTGAGGGTATGGACCGGACTATGGTCATTTATATTTTTTCTTTTTTACCGCTGGCGATGCTTTTATAAATCGCTTCCACCACTTTTAAGTCTTTCAATCCTTCTTCGCCCGCAACGCGTGATTTTTTATTTTGCAAAACACAGCTGGCAAAGTCATCCATTTGAAGGGCCTGCTGGTTGACATCGGGGTCAAAGCGCATGGGGCCGTTGCTGGTGGCGCCTTTCATGCCGTTGTAGCGGTAGGCTTCCGTGAGTTCGAACCAACCCTGCCGGGCTGTTACTTTCAGGTCATTCCAGTTGGCGTTATAACTTGATCTTCCGTTTGCCAGGATGCCATGGGGAAATTCGAGCTGGTAGAAAACGGTCTCATCGACTTCTTTGAATAATTCCGGTTTTGTTTTCTCTTCACGCGCCGTGACATAAAGCGGTTCCTCACCGGTGACATAGCGGGCGCCCTGGATGGTGTATACGCCCATATCCATCAGACCGCCGCCGCCGGCCAGTGCTTTTTTTAAACGCCAGGCATTGGGGTCGCCGCCCCAGACAAAACCGTTTGAGCAGTCGATGCTTTTTATCTCGCCAAAAACCTTCTGCTGCCCAAGGCGCATCATCTCCATCGTGTATGGTTCAAAATGCAGGCGGTAACCGATGGAGAGCAGGCGGTTTGCTTTTTTGCAGGCGTCGATCATCTCCGCACAGTCACTAACGGTAATGGCCATGGGTTTTTCGCTGATGACGTGCTTGCCTGCCTTTGCCGCACGGATGGTAAATTCCTTATGCAGAAAAACGGGGAGCACCACGTAAATGATATCGATATCGGGATTGTCCGTAACCGAATCAAAATTCTGGTAGTTGTAAATATTCCTGGCGGGGATATGGTATTTATCGCTCCATATTTTCTCTTTCGCCGGCGTGCCGGTGACGATGCCCGCGAGGTAACAATTTCTGGTGAACCCGAATGCGGGCGCCAGTTCGTTGGTGGCATAGCTGCCCAGACCCACCAGGGCAATCCCCAGCTTTCTTCCCGGCGGAGAAGAACGGACAAAGGCGGAAAGAGCGGGCGAGAGCGCAGTAGCGCCCAATCCCAGGGACAGGTTGCGGATAAACCGGCGGCGCGAAGCATGGTGTGGCATACTGAATTTTTTTTATGGCATTTTCATTTTTTTAAAGTTACGTCAAACAAAAAAACTTAACTTGGAAAGGATAAATATTTCCGATTGACTGCTTCTTTATTATACCCCGCGCAATGCATTCTCGGCGAAGGCCCGACCTGGCACACAAAAAGAAAAACCTGCTTTTGGGTGGATATTGAAAAACAACTTTTGTTTGAATTCAACATGGAGACCAGGGAGATCAACTCCTGGAAGATCCCGCATCGGGTGTCGCTGGTCATTGAAGAGGAGAATAACTCCCTGTTGCTCGGACTGCAGGGCGGGCTGGCGAGATTCGATCTGGCAACCGGTGAGTTAAAATGGCTGCTCGACATCGACAGGGAGAAAAATAATCATCGCTGCAATGACGGCGCCGTCGACTGTGAAGGGAGGCTCTGGATCGGCACCATGGAAAGAAATTTCAAAGAGAATGCAGGCGCCTTGTATTGTGTTGACAAAAACCTGTCGCTCACCATGAAGGTGGGCAAGGTGACGATTTCAAATGGCATGTGCTGGTCGCCCGACAATAAAAGATTTTATTATATAGATACGCCGAGGCAGACGGTGACCTCTTTTTTATTCGACCCGTCCGAGGGAGAAATCCGGTTTGAAAAAATTGCTATCCAGGTCCCGCCGGTGATGGGCATGCCCGATGGCATGGCGATCGACCAGGAGGGGATGTTGTGGATCGCGCACTGGGGCGGCTTTGGCGTCTACCGCTGGAACCCGGAGAATGGAAAACTGCTCGATAAGATCGACGTGCCCGTACCGCAGGTTACCGCCTGCGCTTTTTTTGGCGATGAGCTCGACGGGCTTATCATCACCACCGCCAGCGACAAACTGGCTAAAAAAGATTTGAAAAAATATCCGCATAGCGGCGATACATTTGTTGCCAAAACAAAGGTGAAAGGAGCAGCCAAGCATGGCTGCTGCCTGGGTAAGCCCTAATACGCCGTCAAAAAAAATAATGCATGGAACAAAAGCTCAGGAGTCAAGGCTGGTTTGGAAAAAAAGGCAAGGACGGATTTATTTACCGCGCGTGGATGAAAAACCAGGGTATCCCCGATTATGAATTTAAGGGTAAGCCGGTGATCGGCATCTGCAACACCTGGTCTGAGCTCACGCCCTGCAATGCCCATTTCAGGGAACTTGCTGAGTCGGTCAGGCGTGGCATCCTGGAAGCCGGCGGCTTTCCTGTCGAGTTCCCCGTGATGTCGCTTGGCGAGACGCTGATCAAGCCGACGGCGATGCTCTACCGGAATTTGGTGAGCATGGACGTGGAGGAATCCATTCGTGCAAACCCGCTCGATGGCGTCGTGCTGTTGTGCGGATGCGATAAGACGACACCGGCCCTGGTCATGGGCGCCTGCAGTGTCAATATCCCCACGATCGTTGTCTCCGGCGGGCCGATGCTAACGGGCAAGTATAGGGGAAAAGATATAGGCACCAGTGATGTCTGGCGTTTCAGTGACGGTCTGCGCAGCGGGCTGATGACAGAAGAGGAGCTGAGTGTGGCGGAAGCCTGCATGTGCCGGAGCCGCGGGCATTGCGCGGTGATGGGCACGGCATCCTCCATGGCCTGCATGGTGGAATCCCTGGGTCTGTCGCTGCCGGAGAATGCGGCTATCCCTGCTGCCGACGCGCGCAGGAAGGTGCTCGCGCAGCTTTCGGGGATCAGGATCGTGGAGATGGTTAATGAAAACCTGCGACTAACGGATATCCTCACCCGAAAAGCTTTTGAAAACGCGATCAGGGTAAATGCGGCCATTGGCGGCTCAACCAATTTTGTCATCCACCTGCTGGCGATAGCGGGCAGGATCGGCGTCGGTCTCAGGCTGGAAGATTTTGACCGCCTCTCTGCCTCCATTCCCCTTGTCGCCAACCTGCAGCCTTCAGGGAAATATTTTATGGAAGACCTTTATTATGCGGGCGGACTTCCAGCGGTGATGAAGGAGCTCCTTCCCCTTTTGCACGGAGAGGTGGTTACAGCCAACGGCAAAAAGCTTGCGGACAATGTGGCGCATGCTGAGTGCTTCAACCGCGATGTGATCGCCACCACCGATGCGCCCTTCAAACAGGAATCCGGGCTGGCGATATTAAAGGGAAATCTCTGCGAACATGGAGCGGTGATCAAACCATCTGCTGCCAGCCCTCACCTCATGCAGCACACGGGCAGGGCGGTAGTTTTTGAAAACATCGAGGACTATAAACTGCGGATCGACGATGAGGACCTGGAAGCGGATGAAAACAGCGTCCTCGTCTTAAAAAATGTAGGACCCAGGGGTTATCCCGGCATGCCCGAAGTGGGCAATATGGGTCTCCCGAAAAAATTATTGGCGAAGGGAGTTACCGATATGATCCGTATTTCTGACGGGAGAATGAGCGGCACCGGTTTTGGAACGGTGGTGCTCCACGTATCCCCGGAAGCGACGGAAGGAGGGCATTTTGCGCTGGTGAAATCCGGCGATATGATCACCCTGGATGTCGGGGAAAGAAAATTACACCTTGCCGTGAGCGATGAGGAGCTGGCAAAAAGAAAAAAAGAAAATAAGCACGCTTTCCAGGCTACGCCGCGGGGTTATGTGCATTTATACCAGCTCCATGTGGAGCAGGCACATTTGGGTGCCGACCTGGATTTTTTAAAAGGCGCCTCGGGCAGCGAGGTAACCAAGGATTCGCATTAGCAGGGAGCAACGAATAACTTACAACCACCGACCATGGATTTCAACAATAAAACAGCCATCGTCACCGGCGCCGGTCAGGGGATCGGGTTTGAGATCTGCCGGCAGCTCGCATTCGGGGGGGCAAATGTCCTGCTGAATGACCAGGATGCAAACCTGGCGGCGGCGGCCACCGAAAAAATAGAGACGGGGAAGGGGAATTGTATTGCGGTCGCGGGTGACGTGGCGGATCATTCCTTTATACAGGCGATGGTCGCAAAGGCAGTGGAAAAATTTGGCGCGATCGATATCGTGATTGCCAACGCGGGGATCACTTTATTCGGTGATTTTTTTTCATATCCCGTTGAATCTTTCTACCGGCTGCTCCAGGTAAACCTCGGCGGCAGTTTTTTTCTCGCCCAGGCTGCCGCCGGCAGGATGCGGCAGCAAGAGACAGGTGGCAGTATCTTACTCATGTCATCGGTGACCGGTCACCAGGCGCATAAGGACCTCGCCGCTTACGGGATGACCAAGGCGGCACTGGAAATGCTTGCCAGGAGTCTGGTGATCGAGCTCTCCCCGCATCACATCAACATCAACGCCATTGCTCCCGGCGCAACCGTCACAGAAAGAACGGCAAGCGATAAAGATTTTGAAAAAGTATGGTCCAGGATCACGCCAATGGGCAGGCCCGCCACGACGGCGGATATTGCTGATGCTGCCCTCTTCCTTGTCTCCGACAAAGCCAGGCATATCACCGGACAGAGCCTTGTCGTCGATGGCGGGTGGACGGCGGTGAGCCCGGAACCTTTCTGACCCCCTCCTAGGCTTCGATCCTCGTGAAGCGGAATACCGAAAAAGCAAACAGCACGACGAGTGTCCCCGACATCACCAAAAAATCGGTGGTCAGTCCGAAATGCGACTGGTTGATCAGCGAGCTGCGCATGGCGTCAATGGCGTATGACAACGGGTTTACCGAGGCGATGACCTTCATCACGCCGGGGATATTATCCAGGGGATACATCGAGCCCGAGAGAAAAAAAAGCGGCACCACTAAAAAATTGGTTGCTGCCATAAAACTCGGCATGTCGTTAACCATCGCACCGATGCCTGAGCTGAAGCTGACCATCGCCAGGGAGAGCATGATCATGAATCCGACGGAGGTAAAAACGCCCGCCAAGTTGTAGGGATGAAAGCCAAAGATGAGCGCGATAAAAAAAAGGACTATACCCTGAATCACGCCGATGGTGGCGCCGCCGAGGGCGCCCCCCAGCATAACGGTGATGCGTGAGACGGGGGCGACGAGTGTCTCTTTGAGAAACCCGAACTGCTTATCGAAAATGATGTTGGCACCCCAGAAAATGGAGGTGAATAAAATCGTCTGGGCGACGACGCCCGGGACAATGAACTGGATATAACTGCCGCGGCCTGCCTGCTGGAAGATGGAATTAAAACCGTAGCCGAGCGCAAGAAAATACACCAGCGGCTGGATGATGCTTAACACCATGCGCAGACCCGAGCGCCTGTATTTTTTCATTTGCCTGAGCCATAAGATATAGATCGTATTCATAAAAAATTATTTTGGTTATCTTTTTGTCATGAACCGGCGCATCGCTTCTTTTTTGCTGTCGGCGCCGCTGAGTGTTTCATCCCGTACACTCGTGCCCGTTAGTTCCAGGTAGGCTTTTTCCAGGTTGTCTGTGCCCGTCTGCTGTTTGAGTTCTTCGGAAGTCCCCGCGGCCACGATTTTTCCGTGATCGATGAGGGCGATGCGGTGTGCGACGGCTTCGGCTTCGCCGAGATAGTGGGTGGTGAAAAAGATCGTCATGCCTTCTCGCTCGTTGAGTTGCTGGATATAATTCCACAATAGATTTCTTGTCTGTGCGTCAAGACCGAGCGTGGGCTCATCCAGAAAAAGAATCTGCGGATGGTGGAGCAGACCTCTCGCGATTTCCAGCCTGCGCTTCATGCCGCCGGAGAAGGTTTTCACCAGGGAATTTTTTCTGTCCCATAATTCAACCAGCTTCATCAGCTCTTCGGTGCGTGATGCTGCCATTCTCTTATCGAGTTTGTACAGTACCGCATGCAGCTGCATGTTTTCAAATGCGGTGAGGTCGCCGTCGAGACTGGGATCCTGGAATACGATGCCAAAAATTTTTCTTGCGGCGTGCTGCTCCTTGATCACGTCATGACCCGCCAGCGAAAGTTTACCTTCCGTCGGCAGCAGGAGGGTGGTGAGCATTTTTATGGTGGTGCTCTTGCCCGCACCGTTTGGTCCGAGAAAACCGAAGATTTCTCCCTTGCGCACTTCGAAGCTCACGTCATTGACGGCGATCACTTCTTTGTATTTTTTGGTCACGTGCTGAACTGAAATGATATTTTCCATAAACAGGTGTTAACGAAATGTATCCGGGGTGACGAATGGATAAAAATAATATTTTACCCAATGCAAAAATGGTCAAAACAAAAATGTGGAGAAAAGAAATTACCCGGAAATGAGATTGGGTAAATGCCGGGAAAATAACAGGTGAGTGGTAATAATTGTTCGGTGAAAAATAGTTGTTGAACCATTTTGGGCCATCATCATGCAGTTGTTTCCTTTTCCGGACAATGGCAGGCAGAGCTCATAATTTTTTTACCTTTTAATAATCTCAGATTTTCAAAAACCTTTCTTTATTTTCACTTTCCCAAGTTTATGTAACTTTCAACAAACGATTGCACCCCATGCAGATAATTCTTGGTGTTATTTTTCATTATATCGGTGGTTTTGCTTCAGGCAGTTTTTATATGCCTTTTAAAAAAGTCCGAGGCTGGCATTGGGAGAATTATTGGATCATCGGCGGGTTATTTTCCTGGCTCATCGTTCCGCCACTCGCTGCCTGGCTTACGGTGCCGGGCTTTGCGGAGATCATCAGACACACGTCTTCAGCCACCATCGGCTACACCATCTTATTTGGAGTGCTCTGGGGTTTTGGCGGGCTCACCTACGGACTCGGCGTCCGCTACCTGGGCATGTCACTCGGCAATTCGGTCGTGCTTGGTTTTTGTTCTGCCTTTGGAGCGCTTGTCCCCTCCATTTATTATAATTTCTATCCGGCAGCGGGCAAAACGACTTTTCACGATCTGGTCTCCACCTCCTGGGGGAGGATCGTCTTAATCGGCGTGATCGTTTGTCTTGCGGGCATTTATATCTGCGGTCGCGCGGGCATGATGAAAGAAAAAGAGTTGCCCGACACTGAGAAAAAAAAATCTGTCGCGGAATTCAACCTGACAAAGGGATTGGTGGTCGCGATTTTTTCCGGCATCATGAGTGCCTGTTTTAATTTCGGGATCGAAGCGGGCAAGCCCATGGCAGAAGCCGCCGTGTCCGCAGGTTTCAACCCCCTGTACCAAAACAATGTCATTTATATTGTGCTGCTCTGGGGTGGTCTTGCCACCAATTTCATCTGGTGCATGATGCTGAACGCGCGCAATAAGACCTTTGGTGATTACACGGATAAAAAAACCCCGCTGTCTAAAAATTATTTATTCTCGGCCCTTGCGGGCACAACCTGGTTTTTACAATTCTTTTTCTATGGCATGGGCGAAAGCAAACTCGGCAACGGGGCCAGTTCATGGATTTTGCACATGGCCTTCATCATCCTCACCGCAAACATGTGGGGGATCATTTTAAAGGAATGGAAGGGCGTGAGCCGGAAAACAAAAACGACCATCACGATCGGCATCGCCGCCATTCTGGTATCGGTGCTGATCGTGGGCTACGGAAATGCGCTCAAATAACGGATCATTAAAAACGGGTGATCGAATCATTGAAAACGGATAATCGAATATGAGTACCACAACAAAAAATGTTAAACACGTGAGTTATTTATGGGACGATGCAAAAGCAGCGTCGATGGCAGGTGATGAAGTGGCTTTGCTGGTCTATCGCTCCAACCTGCTCGG
>DATGFZ010000087.1:0-2443 GCA_035308805.1 Puia sp.
GGTCATTTTGGGCTGATGCCGGGCGCAAATCAATTATTTCAGAATCTTGATTCTTACCATTTCAATTCGTGTATCGCTGACATTTAAGATCTCAAATTCATAATCGTCAATAATGATGTGTTCCTTTAACCGGGGAATGGATTCGTATTGATTAATGATAAAACCAGACAATGTTTCTGAATTTTTTCCGGGGAATTCGAGTCCGTATTTTTCATTTAGATAATCCAGCTCAAGCCTGCCGGAAAGAATAAATTCACCATCGGCAATTTTCTTCTCTTCGAATTCTTCTGTATCGTATTCGTCTTTTATTTCTCCGAAAATCTCTTCCAGGAGGTCTTCCATGGTTACGATGCCTGCAGTGCCGCCAAATTCGTCCACAACCCACGCAATGCTTTTTCTTTCTTTGGTAAATTTATTTATGAGGTTGGCTGCGCCCATGCTTTCGGGAACAGCAGGAATAGGAAGTAAAATGGATTTTATATAAGGCGGGGATTTGAACAGATCCAATTGGTGAATATAACCCGTGATGTGATCCAGATTTCCGTCGTAAACCACCAGCTTGCTTAGTTTTGTACCCACGAATTTCTTCCGCACTTCCTCTATCGGCATATTCAGATCAACCCCTTCTATTTCCTTCCGTGGCACAAGACATTCACGCACCTTTATTTTTGGTAAGGAAAGCGCTGCCTCGAATAATTCTGTATTCAATTCCTGATTTTCGGAATTGTCTTCATTGGTTTGCTGAAAAAAATGTTCCATATCCAATCTCGAAAACAATTCCCTGTTGTCGACGCGTACATTAAAAACATACACCAATATCCATTCGGAAATGGCTCTGAAAAAACCGGCGATCGGTCTAAAGAGCCCATAAAAAAACTCTGTGGTGCCTGCAAAAAAATTAAGCAGGCCATTGCTATGGGAGCGGAATATGGCTTTCGGCAGAATCTCTCCGAACAGGATTATAAATACGGCGGACAGCAGGGTTTCAAAAAAAAGACGCATGGAGTTTACATACGCACTTGGTATTTGAATTTTATCAATAGCCCAACTCCAGAAAGGATGGAACGTTTCCCCAACCATCAAACCAAAAATCACCAGAAAAATATTAAAGCCGATCAGAGTTGTTGCGATGAATTGCGCGGGTTTTTCGATAAACCGGGAGATGATAAAACTGCTGTTTTTGCCCTGTTTCTTTTTTAATTCGATGGAGAGCTTGTTAACGTTGATGAATGCCACTTCAATGCCGGTGAAGAAAAAAATCATCAGCCACGCCATTATTGTCCCCGCTAAAGTATATGTGTTGATCATACAGATACGAAAATAAGTCGAAAGATTGAAAGGTGGAAATGCAGGTCAGGCTGGATGTACCTTACTCAAGCAAAAATTTCTGAACGATAAATTCAGTTTCCCTGCAGGCCTTATCCAGATCATCATTGATGATGACATTGTCAAAATTATCTTTAAACGATATTTCGTAAGATGCTTTGTTAATGCGGTCCTGCAATGTTTCCTCCGTTTCTGTACCCCTGGCTTCAAGTCGTTTTCTCAATACGTCAATCGACGGGGGTTCAATAAACACAGAAAGGCAATTGAAAACCAATTTTTGCTGGACGTGAATGGCGCCTTTTACATCGATATCGAGAACCGGTACCTGATCTTTATTCCAGATACGGTGCAATTCGGTCTTTATGGTACCGTAATATTTTCCCTGGTAAACCATTTCCCATTCTACAAATTCATTGTGCTGGATTTTTTGTTTAAAGTCATCCGTGCTGACAAAGTAGTAATCCACCCCGTCTTGTTCATGTTTCCTTTGTGCACGGGTAGTAGCCGATACAGAAAATGCAAGATGCGGATTTTTATTAAGCAAATATTTTGTGATAGACGTTTTGCCGGCTCCGGAAGGAGCGGTGATGATGATGAGTTTATTGTAAATGGGTTCGACCAAAATTTATGGCTTTTGAAATGAGTAAAAATTGATTTGCAAAGAAAGCGAGATTTTTCTTACCACAAATAATCACTTGGTTTTCTATTTCCAAAAACGGGTTTGTTCGCGAGAACCCCAACGGACAAAAGACAACTTTCCACCCTAAAGACAACAGCAACAGTCCGAAAATGAAAAGATCTCAACTATTCAAACCAATTCATCCGTTAATGGAAAAAAGTGCGCTGATTTTGAAATCACCTGCAGACGGGGGGTTAATGGGAAGGAACAGCATGGCAAACAAGCCTTAGTGTCAAACAATGAGGGGTAACCGGAAACCTTTCAATTAATTCTCTTTATCTGCGCACCTAACTTTTGCAAACGATCGTCAATGTTTTGGTACCCTCGATCGATCTGGTCAATATTTTGAATGATGCTTTTCCCCTCGGCACTTAAAGCAGCAATGAGCAAAGCCACGCCGGCCCTGATGTCCGGGCTGCTCATGGTAATGCCGCGTAA
>DATGFZ010000088.1:0-31884 GCA_035308805.1 Puia sp.
ATGAAGCGGTTGAATTTGCAAAAGGCTCACCGGTTTTGCAGGGGGAAGGAAACACCGTTGAGGTGAGGAGAATTGCGAAACGCGACGGGGTTCACTAATTTTTTTTAGCTAATAAATTTTTATACGATGAAAGAATTCTTATTTATATATAGATCAGATTATTTGTCCATTCCCCAAGGCAGCCCAGAACAGATGGAGGCTTTGACCTTACGATGGATGGATTGGATTAAAAGTATTGGTATCCAGAATAAATTAACGGATCGTGGCAATCGGTTAACGACAACAGGGAAAGTAGTGAAAAGCAATGATGTTGTTATCAACGGTCCATTTATGGAAATTAAGGAATTTATCGGCGGATATACTTTGATTAAATCGACGTCTTATGATGATGCCATTGAGCTGGCGAAAGGTTGCCCGATATTAAGTATTGGCGGAAATGTGGAAGTGAGAGAAATAGACCCGGTTTAAATGATCCAAATTTTAAAACGAAAGCCGCTGTATTGTTACAGGGCTTTTTATTTATGCAGCAACAGGAATTAATACCACATTTATTCAGGACGGAATTCAGCAAGATCACCGCTGTTTTAAGCAAACTTTTTGGTATTGAGCACATTGAAGTCGCCGAAGACATCACCAGCGAAACTTTTTTATCTGCATATGAAACCTGGACATACAAAGGGATTCCAGATAACCCCACAGCATGGCTGTATAAAGTTGCAAAAAATAAGGCAATAAATTATTTTAAACGCAACAAATTATTCACAGAAAAAATTTCAAAAGAAATTGCCTATTCTTCCCCAGAAAGATCGGAACCGGAAATTGACCTGTCTGAACAAAATATTACCGACAGCCAGTTACAAATGCTGTTTGCCATTTGTCATCCTTCGGTTCCTGCAGAATCCCAGATTGGCTTGGCGTTGCGGATACTTTGCGGTTTTGGTATTGATGAAATCGCAAACGCATTCCTTACCAATAAAGAAGTTATTTATAAAAGACTTTTACGAGCGAAAGAAAAATTACGTACCGAAAAGGTCCCAATTGAATTTCCTGCTGAAACAGTAATCAATAAAAGACTCGAGTTCGTTCTAATCACTTTGTACTTATTATATAATGAAGGTTATTATTCAGAGAGTAACGATGAGGTTTTGCGCGAAGATTTTTGTATTGAAGCAATGCGGTTAACTTATTTACTCATTGAAAATAAAAAAACGAATCAACCACCTGTTAACGCACTGCTTTCACTGATGTGTTTCCATACTTCGCGATTTCCTGCGCGAAAAAGCGAAAACGGTGAAATTGTTTTGTATGAGGATCAGGACGAAAACCTGTGGAATCAGGAATTGATCGCAAAAGGCGTTTATTACCTCCAGCAGGCATCGCGGGGAAATGCCATTTCAAAGTATCATCTCGAGGCCAATATTGCGTATTGGCATACCAAAAAAGCTGACACAAAAGAAAAATGGGAAAATATTCTGCAATTATACAATCAACTGCTGCAAATAGAATATTCACCGGTTGCAGCCCTCAACAGAACATTTGCACTTTCAAAAGCTAATGGGAAAAAAGATGCGATTGCCGAAGCTGAAAAACTTCAGTTAACGGACAATCATTATTATTTTACCTTGCTGGGTGAGTTGTACAACGGGATTGATAATCATAAGGCAAAACAAAATTTGCAAAAGGCTCTCCTGCTGGCAAAAACTCAGGCTGATAAAAAAACAATTTCAAAGCGAATTGAGTCGCTGGGCCCTTCATGAAACAGTCCCTGATTTTGTTGTGAATTAAACGGTTTTATTATACATTCCAAAGACCTTCCGATCTGGCGGCCACTTCAATTTATCTTCAGGTTGAAAAAATGTACATTCGTTTTTCTTACAGAAAGTAAACACGATTTCGTTTATGAAAAATATTTTTTTCGGTTGTTGGTTTTGTATGATCGGTGTTTTTGTGAATGGGCAGGATATTATGCCATATAAAAATCCATCATTGCCAATTGAAGATCGGGTAAAAGATTTGCTGAAAAGAATGACAAGTGAAGAAAAATTCTGGCAGCTTTTTATGATACCGGGAGAAATTAAGAAAGGGGAGGAAGAAAAATACAAGAATGGAGTATTCGGATTCCAGGTTAGCGCAGAATCTATACATGGAGATGCAACTCAGCAAATCCTTACTTATAATTCTTCTGAAGACGCATTGCTTCTTACGCGAAAAATAAATTCAATTCAAAAGGGATTTATTGAAAAATCAAGGCTCGGAATTCCCATCATCGCTTTCGATGAGGCGTTGCATGGACTTGTCCGAAGCGGCGCCACGGTGTTTCCCCAATCGATTGCCCTTGCTGCAACATGGGATACATTACTGATGCACGAGGTTGCCACCGCCATTGCACAGGAGGCAAAAATGCGGGGCATCCGACAGGTACTCTCACCGGTTATTAACATCGCATCTGATGTTCGTTGGGGAAGAACTGAAGAAACTTATGGCGAAGATCCGTTTCTTGTTGGTGAAATGGGCGTTGCTTTCATAAGCGCATTCGAAAAGATGAATATCATCACAACGCCAAAACATTTTATTGCCAATGCCGGGGACGGTGGCAGGGACAGTTATCCGATTCATTTGGATGAAAGACTTTTGGACGAGATTTATTTGCCACCTTTCAAAGCGGCGATTGAAAGAGCCGGGGCACGATCGATAATGACAGCATACAATTCTCTTGACGGAATTCCCTGTTCGGCCAACGATTGGCTGCTAAATAAAAAATTAAAAGGCGAGTGGAATTTTAAGGGATTCGTGATTTCTGATGCAGGTGCGGTCGGAGGTGCAAATGTGTTGCATTACACGGCCAAGGATTATCCAGCGTCAGGCAAACAGGCAATTAGCGGTGGTCTTGATGTGATCTTTCAGACAGCTTATGAACAATATAAATTATTTATTCCGCCGTTTTTGAACGGAGAAATTGATATCCAAAGAATTGACGATGCCGTATCACGAGTACTGCGTGCAAAATTTGAACTCGGTTTATTTGAACATCCTTATGGCAATGGAGATGAAATGGTAAAAGCTGAAAACGGCAATGACCATAAGGCAATTGCAAGAAAGGCCGCGTGCGAATCAATCGTGCTTTTAAAAAATGATAATCAAATTCTGCCTTTGCGGAAAAATATTAAGTCAATTGCAGTAATAGGAACGGATGCTGTAGAAGCGAGACTCGGAGGCTATTCAGGCCCTGGAAATGGAAAGGTCAATATCTTGAATGGTATAATAAACCGCGCGGGCAGCAGCATAAAAATTTTATTTGCTCCGGGCTGCGGAAGATATGATCAAAAATGGACAGAGATACCAAAAGATTATTTGACAAATACCAATGACCATAAAACGGAACGGGGACTAAAGGCAGAATACTTTAATAACATACAGCTGAAGGGCAGCCCAGACCTTGTCAGAACAGACTCCAATGTAAATTTTCAATGGACGTTAAATGCTCCTGATCGTTCGATCAATCCTGATTTTTTTTCAGTGCGATGGACAGGGAAAATTCATACTGCTAAAGCGGGACATTATAAAATTGGACTTGACGGAAATGATGGGTTCAGGTTGTTTATCAACAATCAAATGCTTATTGATCACTGGAAAAAGCAGTCGTATCATACCTCATTAAGTGATTTCTTTTTTGAACAAAATAAAGAATATGATTTACGGATTGAATTCTTTGAACCGGTCGGCAATGCACACATCAAATTAATATCGGATATTGACGTGTCCGATCTTGCAGAAAAAAAGATTAAGGAAGCAGTTGATGTGGCAAAACAAAATGATATTGCCATTGTAGTAGCGGGAATTGAAGAAGGAGAATTTCGTGACAGAGCAATGCTGGCGCTTCCGGGCAGGCAGGAAAAATTAATACATGAAATTGCAGCAACCGGAAAACCTGTTGTGGTGGTGCTTGTAGGAGGAAGCGCCATTACCATGAATAAATGGATCGATAACGTAGATGGCATTGTTGATGTTTGGTATCCCGGTGAAGAAGGCGGAAATGCCATTGCAGACATTCTATTCGGTGATCACGACCCTGCAGGCAGATTGCCGATTTCATTCCCATTATCAGAAGGACAATTGCCCTCGGTATACAACCATAAACCAACTGGCAGGGGGGATGATTATAATAACCTCACCGGGCTTCCGCTTTTTCCGTTTGGGTTCGGATTAAGTTATACTCAATTTGAATATGGAGATTTAAAAATCGGTAAAAACAGAATTTCAAAGGATGATTCGGCCATTGTAAAATGCAGTGTAAAAAATATAGGTAAAATGGATGGTGACGAAGTAGTGCAATTGTATGTTCGGGATTTGCTCGCTTCGGTTGCTCGGCCGGTTATGGAATTAAAGGGGTTTGAACGTGTGCATTTTTTGGCGGGAGAAACAAAAGAAATTTCTTTTAAAATTACTCCGCCCATGTTAAGCATGCTGGATGAAAAATTCAACTCAGTTGTTGAACCCGGTGATTTCAGTATCATGATCGGCGCATCATCAAGAGATATTAAATTGAAAGGAAAATTGACTGTGGTTGAATGATATTCATGTTCAAATTCTTTTTGTCAACATTTAAAATTAATATTGATACCATGCTTACAATAGGGAATACACCGTTAATAAAATTAGAACGGTTGACTGAACCCGGATGTGCTGAAATATACGTTAAATATGAAGGAGCTAATCCTACCGGAAGCATGAAAGATCGTATGGCTCTTTCAATGATTGAAGGCGCAGAAAAAAGAGGCCAGCTCAGACAGGGAGGAAGCGTCGTTGATTATACCGGCGGTAGTACCGGTAGTTCTTCAGCTATGGTTTGTGCGACCAAAGGTTACCAGGCTCACTTTGTTTCGTCAGATGCCTTTGCAGAAGAAAAGCTTCAAACGATGCGCGCTTTTGGAGCAACTGTTGAAATATTTCCCAGTGAAAACGGTAAAATAACGGCAAAATTGATTGACTCGATGGTCGTTCGGGCAAGAGCGCTTGGTAAACAACCGAACACGTTTTGGACCGATCAATTTAATAATGTTGATAACAGGAATGGTTATCATTCCATGGCAAGGGAAATTATGAGGAGTCTTGGCAATAATATCGATGAATTTGTGATGAGCGTTGGAACAGGAGGATGCTTTTCAGGAAACGCGGAGATCTTAAAAAAGGAAATACAACATATCAAATGCATTGCCATTGAACCATTGCATGTTCGCGCGCTTTCGGGTGGCGATATATCCGGAACTCACAGGCTGGAAGGCATTGGTACCGGGTTCGTACCTTCAATTTGCAGGTTGGATCTGGCAGATGATATCATTCCAGTCTCAGATGAAGATGCTTTTGAAACGGCCAGACTGCTGGCAAGAACAGAAGGTATATTCGGAGGAACTACATCCGGTGCAAACGTTTGGGCAGCCATGCAACGCGCTAGAAAAATAGGCAGCGGGAAAAAAATTGTAACGGTAATTGTTGACTCGGGCTTGAAGTACCTGAATGGCAGTCTTTACAAATAAATACCTAAAATAAAAGTTCTTTTATCTATTCAGTTGTCTTTTTTATTAATATCATGTAATGCCTTTTACTTTTTCCCATCCCGCTCTCATTTTGCCATTGCAGAAATATTTTGGTAAATGGTTTTCGTTAACCGGTCTAATGGTTGGCAGCATGGTCCCTGATTTTGAATATTTTTTACAATTACGAACCCGTCGCAGTTTTAGCCATGCAATACCGGGAGTATTTTACTTTGACCTCCCGCTTGCTTTTTTACTGACTTTTATTTTTCATGGAATTGTACGCAATTCCCTGTTCAACAATTTGCCCGATTTCTTTAAGAGGCGGTTTATTCGATATGTGACCTTTAATTGGCCGAAGTATTTTAAAGTGCATTGGTTTATAATATTTCTTTCCATAATGATCGGAATTGCTTCCCATCTTCTCTGGGATGGTTTCACGCATATTCACGGCTATTTTGTTCATAAAATCCCTTTTTTGCAAAAGAATGTAATGATCAGGGATTTTCAAATCCCTTATTACAGAATTTTTCAGCATGCCAGCAGTATTTTGGGCGGGTTTATTGTTTTAATAGCCATATACCGGTTGCCTCAACAAAAAATTGAGTCAACAAAAATCAATCTTACTTATTGGTTGTTCATTGCATTAATGAGCGGCGTGTTCCTTGCCTTGGAATTTGGCATGGGCATTCATCAACTGATAGCATGGCATATGGTGGTTTCAATCATGTCGGGAGCAATGTTGGGTTCAATATTATTTCCCTTATTTAATCGCATCAATAATGCAGCTTAAGGGAATAGAAATATATTTGTAGAAAAGGGGTTGAGTATCAAAATATTGAAACGAAGTAAATTAATAGCCGCCCAGATGCCTTGTTGCCGTGCAACCCGTATGTTGCGATGATGTGCAAGCCGTAAACGAAGCAGCAACTATACCTGCGAAGAGCAATATCAAAAGTATTTTTTTCATCCTTTCCGATTTAGAAATTCAAATTTACCTTAATTGCTGAAATAAATGATTGTTTTAAGGAAACTAAATTAAAAATGTCAAAACCGTTTCCACGACAGGGTCATTTTCTGTCATCTTCGGTTATTCATCAACGTTATCAATTTTTGATCAAACCCCCTGATTACGGGTGGGCTCGTTGTATCGAAAACGTACAGCTTTTGTATCAATAACGACCTGCTTTGCCTGTTTAGTATAATTAGGGTATTGTAAATCAATGATTTTTCCTGCGGCATGCGAATTGAGGCTGACGTTTGATTTTTCCCCCTGACCCTGTTTGGGCTAACCTGGGCCTGGTAATTTGTTTCTTTTGATTAAAAGGTATTTTGAAAAATCAGCATTTAAAAAATGGATGGTATGTTAAAAAATCATTTCAAACTGGCCTGGCGCAATCTGTTGAAAGACCGTCAGTTCAGTTTCCTTAATCTGATAGGTTTATCCACTGGTTTGGCATGCGTGCTTTTGATTTATTTATGGGTGGCCGAGGAACTTCATGTTGACAAGTTTTTCGCAAATGACAATCGACTGTACCAGGTCATGAAAACTGCACCGAATGCAGACGGAACTATTTCAACGTATGAATTCACTCAGGGCATTTTAGGAGAGAAAATGGCAAACGAATTATCTGAAGTGCAGTATGCAACGTCTGTACGACGAGAAGAATTAAGCATTATTGCTGCCGGGGATAAAAAGATAAAAGCTACTCCGGAATTTATCAGCAAAGATTTTTTTAAAGTGTTTTCTTATCAGCTTACAGAAGGGAACAAAATTCATATTTTCCCGGACAAATTCGGAGTGCTGCTATCCGACAAACTCGCTTTTAAATTATTTGGCACCACAAGCGGAATAATCGGAAAAACAATTGAATGGTCTTATGGCGGTGAATTTGATGGACTATACAAAGTTGCCGGCGTTTTTTCTGCGCCACCTGCTAACGTCAGAGACCAGGCGGATATTTTATTTTCTTACGATATGCTCTTATCCAAAGAAGCGACAGACATGGCTTTCTGGGGCAGCAACAGCGAATTCACTTATTTACTTTTGAAAAGCGGAACCGATATATCGCGATTCAATAAAAAAATCAAAGACTTTACCAAAAATAAAATTAAAGCACAATACGGAATTAAAAGTGATCTGCTACCCTGGGAAGGTGATGTTTTTGTCCGCAGGTTCTCCGACAGGTATTTGTACGGCAAATATCAAAATGGAGTACAGGCAGGAGGCAGGATAGAATATGTAAAGCTCTTTTCTCTGATCGCCATTTTTTTATTGTTTATTGCCTGCATCAATTTCATGAATCTTTCCACGGCAAGAGCATCCCGTCGATTAAAAGAAGTTGGCGTTAAGAAAGTGGTGGGAGCGAGCAGGATATCACTCATATTTCAATTCCTCAGTGAATCAATGCTTATGGCATTTTCATCGGGTATTCTTGCCATATTGTTTGCGACATTTCTTCTTCCGGCATTCAGACAAATTACAGGAAAAGCCTTTACCTTTGATCTGAATGCTGCTCTTATTTTTTCGATAATTGGCATTACTTTGTTCACTGGTTTTATCGCGGGCAGTTATCCCGCACTGTATCTCTCCCGTTTTCGTCCTGCGTTGGTGTTAAAAGGAAGCCTGAACGTTTCTGCCGGTGAAGCGTGGATCAGAAAGGGACTCGTTATATTTCAATTTTCAATTTCCATTATTCTCATTGTCTCCGTTTTGGTTGTTTACCAGCAAATGAAAATGATTCAAACCAAAAACCTTGGATATAATAAAGACAATGTGATCCGTTTTGCAAACGAGGGTAATCTGAAAAAAAATCTATCATCATTTCTTGCAACCTTAAAAAGTATTCCAGGCGTTGTTAATGCCTCGGATGCAAGCGGTGATTTTTTTGGAAACACAAATCATGGCGGCAGCGGGATTTCATGGGATGGAAAAGATCCTCATCTCGGAATAGAATATAATGGCATTGACGTCGATTACGATTATATGGAATTGATGAATTTGCAAATGGACCAGGGACGTTACTTTTCTAAGAACTTTAGCACAGATAGTTCGGCGGTCATTTTTAATCAAACCGCCATTGCGGCGATGGGTATTAAAGATCCTGTTGGTAAAGCCGTTTCATTATGGGGAAAGAAAAAAACGATTGTTGGTATTGCCAAAGATTATCATTTTAAATCGATGTATCAAAAGATTGGCCCGGCTTTTTTAGCATTGCGTCAAAATAATGACCATACACTTGTTAAGATAAAAGCTGGAATGGAAAAGCAAACGCTTTCCAGGGTCGAAAATTTATTTAAGAAATATAACGCCGGGCTATCTTTTGAATATACATTTCTCGATGACGATTATGCAGCTCTTTATTTTTCCGAGCAGAAAGTTGCGGTGCTGTCCAGGTATTTTGCAGGAATTGCTATAATTATTTCATGCCTCGGATTATTCGGACTTGCTGCCTTTACGGCACAGAAGAGGCAAAAAGAGATTGGGATACGCAAAATCGTTGGAGCAACCGTGAGTAATATTGCGTTGATGTTATCGAAAGATTTTTTCAAACTGATCCTGGTATCCCTGTTCATTGCATTTCCCATTTCGTGGTGGGCGATGAACGAATGGCTCCAAGGATTTGCGTACCGCATTCATATGAGTCCTTTTATCTTCTTCATAGCAGGTTTTTCCATTTTGGTGATGACGCTGCTGACAATAAGTTTTCAATCAATAAAAGCGGCGATTGCCAACCCGGCTAAGTCGTTGCGTTCTGAATAAAGCAAGTTGGAGGTTGTTTGGAAAAACAGAAAAGAACACGAACTAACACAAACGGATAAGTGAAAAAGTGTTCGTTTAAAAGGCTTCAAAAGATGGTTTTACACCAGTTCAGGAAAAATAATTGACTGTTTGGAATTTGGGGCTCGTCCGGATACAATTGTTATTTATTGTGCGTATATGATTTTTCCTTTTATCATGGTAGTTTGAACGCAAATATTTTCATCGAAAATTATTATATCCGCGTCTTTTCCGGCGGCTAAAGAGCCTTTCCGGTCTGAAATATTCATGATGGCAGCAGGCGTTAGCGTTATCATGCGGATTGCCTCAGTCAATGAAACACCCGCCATGTTGATCATTGTTCTGACTAACCGGTCTGCTGTTGCCACACTGCCAGCGAAAGCGCTTCTATCGGGCAGTTTCGATACGCCATCTTCAACGATTACCTCAATTCCTGTATCGATATTACCAATTACACTCTTCCCCGGCGGCATTCCTGCAGCACGCATAGCATCGGTGATGAGCGCAATTTTATCCGGACCTTTTATTTTGCACACTAATTTTAATAACGGGGCCGGAACATGCACGCCATCCGCAATTATTTCGACATCCATGCCATCGATGATAAATGCGCTCTCAATTGCGCCTGCAAAACGATATCCATTTCTTCTGGTAACTCCCGACATTGCCGAATACAAATGTGTTGCCAGCGTGTACCCGTTTTCAAAAGCTTCGATTATTTCTTCATAGATCGCATCGGTATGCGCCATAGAGACCAGAATGCCTTTTGATCGCAGGTATCTTCCAAAATCAATTGCCCCCTTTAACTCCGGAGCAGCACTCCATCGTTTTATATGACTGGATTTTGAAACGATGTATTCATATTCTTCGGGATCGGGATCGCATATCCATGTGGGATCTTGTGCACCGGGTTGGTTCACTGATAAATAAGGGCCTTCCAAATGTATACCCATAAATTGAGCGCCGAGCTCATTGAGCGAAATTGCTTTTTCATAAGTTTCCAGCGTTTTGACAATGTCTTTGACAGGGCTCGTCAATGTGGTGGGGTACATGGCGGTTGTTCCAAATCTTGCATGTGTTTTTGCTATTTCAAGAAAAGCCCCGACGGTATTATCCATAAAATCATGTCCGCCGCCGCCGTGAACATGAATATCAATAAAGCCGGGGGAAATATATTTTCCACCCGCGTCAATAATTATTGCATCGGGGACATGCACATTATCCCCAGTAACCAAAGTGATAATCCCCTCATCAATAATCAACGAACCATTTGGAATGATCCGGTTTGGCGTGATTAACTGACCATTGCATATTACGATCGTAGGTTTTTTTTCAGCCATTCCCATTTTTACATTTCAGATGAATCAGCCACTTCTACCATCGGTTTCGTAAGCAAACCAGATGAATATTTGTCGAGAAAGCAAATGCATCCCCGATGCTTCTGTAATACACTTGCCGGGTATACCTTAGCAACAGCATTTTCAAAACAATCTTTTACTGCCATTGCTTTTCTGCCTTCAGGAACAGAACAAATGATTTGATTTGCTTTCATTATTTGTTTAATCGACATCGTAATTGCCTTTTTCGGCACTTCGTCAATTGATTTGAACCATCCTTCTCCCAACTGCTGGTTGCGGCATTTTGTATCAAGATCCACAACAATGAAAGCGTCATCCGTTTCAAAATCAGCAGGAGGATCATTAAAACCAAGATGACCATTTTCTCCGATTCCTACGAGAGCTACGTCGATAACATGGTTCTTAATTATTTCACCCAAACGGCTGCATTCTTTTTTCGCATCTTCTTCACCATTGATTAAATAAACATTTTTTAAAGCGCTGATTTTTTCAATAAACCTTTCTTTGAGATATTTTCTAAAACAAGCTGGCGACGATTCCGGCAACCCGATATATTCATCCAAATGAAACATATTCACTTTGCTCCAGTGAATGTCTTCTTTTATAAGTTGGTTCAAAGTTTCAAACTGGCTGGTTCCCGTTGCTAAGATAATACTTGCCTGATCTTTTTTTTCAATGGCAGCTTTTATCAGGCGTGCCGCTCTTTGTCCGGCAGCTTTTCCCAATTCAAGCATATTTTCTTTTATAATAATTTTCATGTAGGCTGTATTGTTTTCGGTCCATGTCCGGATTGCCTGAGCCACCCTATAAGTCATGCATTTACATTTCTATTCTTTCCGGATCGATATATATTCATACGATGCGCTTCGGTAACATTTGATGATTCCGGCTCAGGGAAATTATGAATGTCCATGTAAGCACGCATACCGTTCATAACGATTTAGTTGGGAGGTAGATGATGACATTTTCCCTGTTACCCGAATGTAACATTTTAGCATAAAATACAGAAGTTTCTTTACACGGACCCGGAATGTTGAGGCATCAGGACAAAATTATGCTATAAGCAGCTTCTGGATTCTATATTTTATTTGTAACTTCATAGCAAGCCAAAATAAATTGCCATGAAGGATGCAGCCTACAAACTGATGGAACATCTGTACCATGTAGTACCCGAAAAACAATCTGCAAAAGAAATTTTAAATGAAACCTTCAGTAAAACAGATAATATTTCTGTGGACGATTTACTCAATGAATTAACAAATGACGGGTACATTTATCAATGGAAAGATTATCCGGAGGACCAGGTCATTCAATACGGAATGACTCCTAAAGGGATTATTTTTTATGATAATTACGAAGAAAATAAAAGGGCTCCGCTCACGGCTCTTACTGAGGAATTACCAGCGGAAAAAGCTGAGACCGAGCCCCCAATAAATTATGAAGCTGATGACGATAGAATCCAGAATTTTTCTTTTCGTCGCGCCATTCCCGCTATTATTCTAATTATTTTCGCAATTGGGCTTGTATGGTTCATCACACATATAAAAAAGACCACTTAGAGTCTGGAACGACAGGATATCCGCATTTCCTGGATGGACATATTTTATAAAAAATGAAAATGAGGATTGCTGAACCTTCTCTTAAGTTCAGGAATGGTATTTGTTCAGGTTTTAAATCCTATGAAACGCTTCTCAACGTTAGAGAAGATTTCATTTTCTTGGGTCTTGCACCATTTTCTTCTTTCCATTGCCTGCTAACCGTATACTGAAATTAATCTCACTTATTTTCCATCAGGGGAAATGAAGATATATATTTACACAGTATGAAAATCAGGCTAAAAAATGAGCCGAATTCAATTCAAGTGATTAAACGTTCTGTAGAAAAACGTTCCATTCCGGTAAATTTTTCTACAATATTGGTCCTCCGCCTGCTTGGCTCAATATAAAAAAATCTGGACTTTTTTTTGATGAAAGTGAATAAGCTTTAATCCTTCAGTCATGACCAAAACAAATAAATGTCAGCGAATACTCATTGTGGAAGATGAAGGCGATATGTGCCTCGTGCTCGAAATGATCCTGCATAAAAATGATGTTACGATAGACCATGTAAAAAAAATATCAGCCGCAGAAGAATATTTAAAAAAATCAAAGCCGGACCTCATTCTCTTAGATAATCGGCTTCCTGATGGACTTGGGGTTGATTTTATTCTCTTTATCAGGCGTTTTTATCCCGAAACCAAGATCATCATGATCTCGGGTAAGGACGGGGCCATAAAGGATATTGCTTTACACAATGGCGCCGACGTTTTTTTATTAAAGCCTTTTTCCCGGCTGAAACTGCTAAGTTCCGTGGAAAGTTTACTGAATGTACAATATGATCTTATGGAGGATTGCTGATTATAAAAAATGACCTACCCCGAGATCAGGAATTGCGTTTTTTGCAAAGAAGTAATTCGGTAACTAAAGAAAAAAAACTCCCTCTTTTTTTTGATAATCCGGCGATACCCCAAAAAAGGGCTGGCAGATCAATTAGCCTGCCCTGTTGCGAAAATTACCTATTAATGCAATGGCTACCATTATTAAAAAAAGATAAACGCGGCTAATTCCTCTGTTCCGGAAAATCCAGGTTAAACACCATCGGCTGCCTTCGGCCTTTGTGATTTTTCATGTGTGAATTATGTATTTGATCTCAAAGAAAATGTAACTGGCGATCCTGCTTTCGTGTATTTCTATCTTGATCGATAATATTGATCGTTCTGGAAACCCCACCTGTTTGGACCAGCAATTAAAGCAGGGAAACATTGAATGCCGGGTTTGTAAATAGGAAAAGGCAACATTTGGAATAAACAAAATTAAGGAACACCGACAGTATCCGCAGGGAGGTGAATGGTCTCCTTTTGAAAATGTTCCCGCTTTCTTTTCCTATCGAGGAGCATTGGTGTTTGGAAGAATGAATTCCCCGGTAATTGCCTGAATTTCTTAATGTTCATATTAACAACGCTCTCTTATTCTCAGGAGAGCTTATTTATTTTTAAATCTTTTATAACTTACCACCGCCAATTATACCTGATTTATACAATTAAAACCGATACATGGACCAGCTATTAACGGAGAACTTCTGGAGCCTGAAAAAAGAAGAGGCGTTACGATCTCTTTCATGCACGGAAAAAGGCTTATCCGGCGAAGCCGCTGACAGACGGCTCAGGCAATATGGTTTCAATACGTTCAAGGCTCGTCCAAGGTCATCATCCGTCATTCTTTTTTTATCTCAGTTTAAAAGCCCGATCACTTTGTTATTGATTGCTGCAGCTTTGCTTTCAATGGGATTGGGAGATTTTACGGATGCCATAATTATACTGGTCATTATTTTAATCAGCAGTATTCTTGGATTTTGGCAGGAAAAAGGTGCGGCAAATGCTGTGGACGAATTGTTAAAGATGGTACAGATCCGTTGCCGTCTCATTAGAAATGAAAAGGAAGTTGACTTGCCGGTAGAAAATGCAGTCCCGGGTGATGTGGTGATATTATCTGCAGGGGATGTCATACCGGGCGACAGCCTGATTTTGGATTCACAGGAGCTATTTACGGATGAAGCTGCTTTCACGGGGGAAACATTTCCGGTAGAAAAAAACCCGGGGGTCGTCCCGGCAGACGCACCATTGGCAAAAAGAAGCAATTCATTATTTATGGGCTCCCATGTTATCAGCGGGAAAGGAACTGCATTAATAATCAGAACAGGAAAGCAAACGGAGTTTGGAAAAATATCCGATCGTCTGCGTACGAAATCTCCCGAAACGGATTTTGAAAAAGGCATACGTCATTTTGGTTATATGCTCATGGAAATAACGTTGGTATTGGTGATCATCATTTTTGCGATTAATATTTTACTGCACAAACCGGCACTCGATTCTTTTTTGTTTTCTCTTGCATTGGCAGTAGGGTTAACACCACAATTGCTGCCAGCCATCATCACGGTCAATCTTTCGACAGGCGCCCGGATAATGGCCAAGCAGCAGGTAATCGTGAAGCGGTTGTCATCGATTGAAAATTTTGGTAGCATGAATATTCTCTGTTCGGATAAAACAGGAACAATTACAGAAGGTCAGGTAACATTGAAAGATGCACTGGATATCGAAGGGAATCATTCAGACAAAACATTGAAGTTCGCATGGCTGAATGCTTCGATGCAGCAGGGTTTTCACAATCCGATTGATGAAGCCATCTGTTTAAATTATAAAGAGAAGCCAAATGGTTTTTCAGTTCAATGCGAAATTCCTTACGATTTTATCAGAAAGCGCTTAACCATACAGGTTAAAAGTGAAAGTGAAAATTTGGCAATTACCAAAGGCGCACTGAATTCCATTGTTGATGTGTGTGACAAAGTTGAAACAGCAGGTGGTCAGGTAATGCCGATGGAAGAAAAACGAAATCCCATCAATGATCAATATCATAAATTGAGCGCGGCCGGTTTTCGCGTGCTGGGCATTGCCTACAAAAACGGGAACAGTGAAAAAGATTTTACTCGCGCTGATGAAAAGAACATGACTTTTCTGGGCTTCATCACGTTATTCGACCCTCCCAAAAATGATGCGGCCCAAACAATAAAAAATCTGCGTGACCTGGGAGTCCAATTGAAGTTGATCACCGGGGACAATGCACTGGTGGCAGACAGTCTTGCAAAACAAATCGGTTTGGAGGAAGCGAGGATCCTCACCGGTAAACAGATACATGAAATGAGTGATGGGGCTTTAATGCATCAGGCAACCAGAACAGATATTTTTGCGGAAGTAGAGCCCAATCAAAAAGAAAGGATTATTTTATTCTTAAAAAAGAGCGGTAATGTGGTTGGATTCATGGGTGATGGCATCAATGATGCCCCGGCCCTGCATACGGCAGATGTGGGGATTTCTGTTGATACGGCTGTTGATGTTGCCAAGGAGGCGGCTGATATCGTATTATTAAACCAGGATCTTAATGTTTTATGTGCCGGCATCGTCGCGGGGCGAAAAACATTTGCCAATACCATGAAATATATTTTCATGGCAACCAGCGCCAACTTCGGCAATATGTTTAGTATGGCGGGCGCTTCTTTATTTTTACCCTTTCTTCCCTTGTTGCCCAAACAAATTTTGCTCACCAACCTGCTCACTGATTTTCCTGAAATGACTATTGCCACGGACCGGGTTGATTCCATTTCGGTTACCAAACCACATCGCTGGGATATTAAATTTATTCAGCGTTTCATGATCGTGTTTGGATTGTTGAGCTCAGTATTCGATTACCTGACATTTGGCGTACTGATCTTTTTTATGAAAGCAAATGAAAAAGCATTTCAAACAGGATGGTTTGTTGAATCGGTTATTTCCGCAACACTGATTGTGCTGGTTGTTCGTACAAGATTGCATTTTTTCAAAAGTTTACCGGGCAAATATTTGATTATTGCTACAAGTCTTATTTTGATTTTTGTGCTGGGATTGCCATTCCTACCGTTCGCGAATTTGTTCGGTTTTGTGCCATTGCCTCTTTCATTTTACGGATGGATGTTGTGTATTGTGAGTGCTTACATTATTTCCGCCGAGATAACCAAAAGATGGTTCTACCGCATAACGCAAAATCAGTCTTAAAGTAACCTGGTTCGCTGCCAAATAATATATTTTTGTCACGGTAATGAAAAAATATTTCCCTTATTTATTGAAATATAAAAAAGCCTTATGGCTGGCTCCGATGCTAGTTATCGTTGATGTTGTCTGTGAAATCTTTCAGCCTGCGCTCATGTCGAAAATAGTAGACCGCGGGATAAGCCAAAGAAATTTGCACTACATACTGGTAACCGGCGGATTCATGGTTGGGTTATCAATCATTGCTATTGCTGCCAACATTGGTAATATTTATTATTCTTCAACTGCCTCCGTTGGTTTTTCTGCTGAGCTTAGAAAAGGCATGCTCAATAAAATACAACAATTTTCATTTTCTAATTTAGATAAGTTCAGTTCTTCATCACTTACAACCCGAATAACCAATGATGTAAATATTCTACAGGATGTGATTGTGATGTTACTGCGTTTATTAATACGAGCACCGCTGATGTTGGTTTTTGCTGTAGTGATTGCCGTTCGCATCAATACAGGGCTGGCTTCCATCATTGCGGTGGCTATACCCGTTTTGTCAGTCTGTATTTATTTTCTGCTCCGCCGGGGATTCCCTTTTTTTGAACAGATGCAGAAAAAACTTGATAAAGTAAATGCCGTTGTTCAGGAAAACCTGATCAATGTCCGTGTCATAAAATCTTTTATACGTGAAGATTTTGAAAAGACAAAATTTGGTATTGCTAATAATGATCTCAGGGCGATGTCTGTAAAAGCTTCCGGCATTGTTGTACTGATTATGCCGGTCATGCAACTGGTAATGAATGTTTCCATCGTGGCGATAGTCTGGTTTGGCGGGAATAAAATCATTTCCGGAACATTCCAGGTTGGGCAACTGATGTCGTTCATCACTTATATCACCCAGATTTTGATGTCGCTGACAATGCTATCCATGACGATCATGGCTTTCTCAAGAGCAGGTGCATCTTCTGAAAGGATATTGGAAGTGTTGAATACCGAACCGGACATTGTTGATTCACCCATTGCCAAGAAAAAAAACTGGCTTGTTCAAAAAGGTAAGGTTGAATTCAAAAAAGTTTTCTTTAAATATCATGCAGGTGGCAATGAATTTGTTTTAAAGAATATAAATCTTATCGTACACCCGGGCCAAACAATCGCAATCATTGGCGCAACGGGTTCTTCCAAAAGCACCATGGTACAATTGATTCCAAGATTATACGATGTGACTCAAGGAAATATTCTGATAGATGATATTGATGTGCGTAATTATACATTGCGAAATTTGAGAAACGGTGTGAGCATGGTACTTCAGCAAAATGAATTATTCTCAGGCACCATCAGGCAAAATCTAAAATGGGGAAATGTCAATGCCACCGACGAAGAAATTAATGCGGCTGCAGAAGTTGCACAGGCACACGATTTCATCATGTCTTTTCCCAAGCAATATGAAACCGTACTGGGCCAAGGTGGTGTGAATGTTTCGGGCGGACAAAAACAACGACTTTGCATTGCAAGAGCAATTCTAAAAAAACCGGCTATTTTAATTTTAGATGATAGCACCAGCGCTGTAGATACTGCTACGGATGCAGCAATAAGAGCAGCATTAAAACGATACCTGCAGGGCACAACTACTTTTATTATTGCCCAAAGAATCAGCTCCATACAATCGGCTGATAAAATTATATTGCTGGACGATGGAAAAATAATTGCAAGTGGAACGCACCAGGAATTATTAAAGAGAAGTACGGTTTACCAGGAGATTTATTTTTCCCAGGAGCTAAAAGAAGGGAGTCCTGCATGAGTGAGCCAACAAACATAAAATCATTACCGGCGGGACTCCCCGGCAGGCGTGGGAAACTTTTTGTTGAAAAACCTAAGGATTCGAAGCAAGTTATTTTCCGGTTATGGACATATTTAAGAAAGCAAAAAATATTGTTGGTGATCATTCTTGGTTTACTGTTGATCAATACCACAGCCACAATCGCTGGTTCGTATTTATTGCGCCCTATCATCAATAAATATATTCTGCTGCACAACATACCGGGCTTGATAAAAATGATATTTCTTTTGCTCGGTATTTATCTTTTTGGTGCAATGGCTGCCATCTTTCAAAACCGTTTAATGATCGTTGTTGCACAAAAAACGATCAGCATTATACGCGCAGATCTGTTCAGCCACATACAGTCTTTGCCATTAAAATTTTTTGACAGCCATAATCATGGGGAACTCATGAGCCGATTCACCAACGACGTAGACAATATCAGCGATTCACTGAATACCAGCGTTACTCAATTTCTCACCAGCGCGATGACTCTTTCCGGAATTTTCGTGATGATGGTCTATATCAGCCCGATGCTTACCCTGGTTACCTTGGTAATTGTGCCGTTGATGTTATTTGTCGCCGGACAAATTATAAAAAGAAGCAAAAGATTTTTTACGAGTCAGCAGGTTGCGTTGGGAGCTGTAAATGGTTTTGTCGAAGAAATGATAACCGGACAACGGGTGGTGAAAGTTTTTAGCTATGAGGAAAATATTGAAAATGAATTTGAAGCGATCAATTATGATCTGCGTTATAAAGCAACCCAGGCACAATTATATTCAGGGGTGATGATGCCAGTCATACAGAATTTAAATACAATAAATTTTGCGTTGACAGCCGCGGTGGGTGGAATACTGGTATTAAAAGGTCTTGACATGGGCGGGCTTGCTGCATTCTTACAATACTCCCGTCAGTTTGGAAGACCTGTCAATGAAATTTCCAGTCAGTACAATAGCCTGCAATCTGCGCTGGCCGGTGCTGAACGCATATTTCAAATATTGGATGTCGTGCCGGAAATTCCGGATGAGCCGAACGCAAGACCATTGAAGCGCGCAGAAGGCGATATACAATTCAGCCATGTTATGTTTGGCTATGATCCGGATAAGATCATTCTAAAAGACATATCCCTGTTTGCAAAGGCCGGACAAAAGATTGCTTTTGTTGGCTCTACCGGCGCCGGTAAAACGACCATCACCAATTTATTGCCCCGTTTTTACGATATTCAATCCGGGGATATCACTATTGATGGAATCGACATAAAAAAATTACAGCGAAACAGTTTGCGTCGGGCGCTCGCCATGGTGTTGCAGGATACACATTTGTTTACTGCAACAGTAATGGAAAATATTCGATACGGGAAATTGGATGCGACAGATCAGGAAGTGAGGAATGCTGCGATCCTTGCGGGGGCTGATTCCTTCATTACGCGTTTGCCAAAAGGTTACCTGACCATGCTGGAAAATGATGGCGGCAATCTCAGTCAGGGGCAAAGGCAATTGCTTAACATTGCCCGTGCGACAGTTGCTAAACCCGCCATCCTGATTTTGGATGAAGCAACAAGTTCGATCGATACACGCACGGAACAAATCATTCAGAAAGGAATGGATCAATTGATGCATGGAAGAACTAGTTTGGTCATTGCTCATCGCTTGTCGACGGTGCGGAATGCAGATGAAATAATGGTGTTGGAAAATGGTGAGATCATTGAACGAGGAACACACGACCAGTTATTGAAACAAAAGGGCAGGTATTATGATTTGTATAAAGGGCAGTTTGATTAGGAGATTTAATTTGTCATTGGCCGTTTTATTTAAAGCTTTAACCAAAGATTGGCCCGCAATAGGGAGTATTATGCCGGCAAATAATCAACATTCAATGAACGGAATTGCCTTGATCCATTGTAACCGCCTCACATTTTTCTCCGCTTGCCTACCAGCCTAAAACCCCTGTATCGATTCAAAAAAATGGCCAGTTGGAATAAATCCGGTAAGTGGAGATGCTTCTGGCGGAGGATGCCGACAAGGAATGCGGGTAGCAGACCAGAAAAGGATTAATGCATTTGCGCTAAAAAATGAGTGAATTTGAAAATGTTGGTTGATCTTTGTTAACCAAAAATTAGCGAATCAAAATAAAAGTGTAAAAACAATAACAATAGATTTGTATCCAAAGGTATTTGCAACTTTATGGGAATTATTCTGTCTAATAAGCAAAAATTCAATGTAATGAAATTATTTTCCTGCATTTTAGCCGCCTCACTCATCACAACGATCATCCAGACCAATGTTTATGCCAATCATAAACCAGGAAACAATGCACCCTTGTATATTGCTCATTACGAAAATGTACTGGGTACATCAATGGAATTAAAGATATCAGCTGTATCACCAAAAGAAGCAGCAATTGCTGAAACCGCTGTTTTGAATGAAATAAGCCGGATGGGAAAAATCCTGAGTGCGTATGATCCAACCAGCGAATTTAGCCAATGGCTAAAAACTTCGCAGCAACCTGTTCATGTATCGTTTGAATTATTCGAAGTGCTCAGTTTATTTGATCAATGGCGCATTAGAACTGGAGGCGCTCTGGATGCCTCTGCCGAAGTCATCACTAAACTATGGAAAGAATCTGCTGTCAGGCAGCGTGTACCGACTAAAGAAGAAATAGCGAATGCCATTAGCGAAGTACAAAAACCTCATTGGAAACTGGATGTAAGAGCCCAAACGGCGATACATCTTAGCAACGCACCATTAATGCTTAACTCCTTTGCGAAAAGTTATATCATTAAGCACGCTGCGGATGCGGGTATGCTCTCCGGTAAGGTGAGCGCAATCATCGTTAATATCGGAGGCGACATGGTAATCTCGGGCAATTTCAAAGAAACGGTCATCATAAGCAATCCGAAAGCTGATGCAGAAAATGAAGCACCCATGGATCAGTTGCTAATCAGTAATAAAGCGGTGGCGACAAGTGGCAACTATCGTCGTGGTGAATTAATCAATGGACATTGGTATTCTCATATCGTAGATCCGCGGACAGGACAACCAGCTGATGAAATATTGAGCGCGACGGTTGTTGCACCCAGTGCAACGGACGCGGGGGCACTTGCAACGGCATTTAATGTGATGAGCACAGTTGAAAGCGTCCATCTTGCTTCGGCTTTTCCAGGCGTTGACTATCTAATAGTTACCAAAAATGGGGAGCGGATTGCTAGCGCCGGCTGGCATAGGCTCGAATCGGTAAATAAAGAAATGAAAAATAAAGTCAATGCTGTAAGTAAAAGCAAGATTGCGACGGGATGGGATAATGATTTTGAACTGGTGATCAACCTGGAAATAAATTTACAACAACAAGGATTTGTAAAACGTCCGTATGTTGCGGTGTGGGTTGAAGATGAAAACCACGTACCGGTGCGCACTATTTCAGTTTGGCATGGAAGCGATCGATATATGCCGGAACTTAAGTCATGGTACCTTAAATACCGGGCTCAGTATAATTCGGATAAAAATTTCAATAATTCCATTACCAGTGCAACAAGACCGGCAGGTAAATACACGCTGAAATGGGATGGGAAAGACGATGCTGGAAATTTTGTAAAACCGGGAAAGTATGTTATCAAAATAGAAGCTTCGAGAGAGCATGGTACCTATCAATTGATGCGCCAGGAAATCGAATGCGATGATACGCCGAAAGTGATTAATCTTACAGGAAATATCGAAATTTCGTCGGCATCTTTAGATTATAGAAAAAAAACCAACGTCAATTAATCAGTCAGCATCAAAAGAAGATCAGGCAAAGCGTAAGCAAAATTATTTTATTTGGAGACGAAAGGTGGCCATGCTTGCGCGCTGGCTGCATATCTATTTATCCATGATAAGTTTTGCAATCGTTTTCTTTTTTGCTGTAACGGGTTTGACATTAAATCATGCTGACAGGTTCGCTGATCAGCTACACAGTATTCAGCAAAAAGGCAGGCTGAATGTGGACTGGGTTAAGACTCCTGACACGTTAAAAATTGCCAAGCTGGAAATTGTGGAATACCTAAGAAAAAATAACGGTATACATGCTGCACTCAGCGATTTCAGGATTGACGACTCACAGATCGGCGTATCATTCAAAGGACCTGGTTTTGCCGCAGATGCTTTTATAAACAGGGAGACAGGAGAATATGATCTAACGAAAACGAGCGCGGGATTTGTAGGCGTGATTAATGATTTGCATAAAGGCCGAGATACGGGCAGGGGTTGGTCAGTGTTTATAGATATTTCAGCAATACTGCTAACGCTGGTTTCACTCTCCGGCATGTTGCTTTTGCTTTTTATCAAACGCAAGCGGATCAGCGGATTGGTCGTTGCTTTATTTGGGCTACTGATCGCTTACCTGGTCTACATGATCTGGATTAAATGAAAACTTATTTAAAGAAGAAACTTATTTTTCTAATCATTATTTCATAAAAGTTTTTTATGATGTACATATATCCACCAGACCCAATCAAATTGCGCCTTGCAGCATGGCTTTATCCCGTGATCATGACAATCATTTTTGTCATTAACCCGTTTACCAACCATTTTTTATTGGCACAGGAAAAACAGCAACCCGGTGAAACAAAAGCAAATGTTGTTTTAAATGAGCAGGAACGCAAAGCAGTCGAAGGAATATTCCAGGATCCGACAAATACAGATCGCTATGTTCAGTTTACCGCAAGAGAAAACCTGCTGGTAGCCAAACTGCTTTGGAATAATGCCGAAATACCATTTATCCCCGAATCATCATTGGCATTTGTCAGCAAGGACGTTGTTGAAGACCAACTCTTGCACATTGTATTTAAAAAGGATTCATCGGGAGCTGTTAACGAAGTCAAGATGGCTAACATTGGTATATGGATCAGGGCGAAAAATTATAAGCCGGTCGTAAAAAAGGAAATGGAACATACGCCAGAACAATTAAGAGCTTTTGAAGGATTGTACCAATTGCAAAATCATGAAGATCGATTTATTCAGTTCATGGTGGTAGGAAACAACCTGGTTCTCAGGCAGCATTGGGATGGAAATGAAATTAAATTTGTGCCAGAATCGCCATTGGACTTTTTTAGCAAAGAAGTGCCTTTGTTCTCACTCAGCTTTAGTAAAAATAAGGATGGCAATATTTCCCAGGTGCTTGCATTTAAAAGAGATTTATGGATTAAAATGAAAAAAGTTAGTCTTAGCACCGAACAATTGAAACCTTATGAAGGCAAATTTCAATCAAAAGACGATCCCGATAATTTAGTCCAATTAATTGCAAGAAATAATCAGCTGATCGTAAAACAACTTTGGGATGGAAAAGAAATAACCCTTGAGCCAAAGGCAGCAAACTATTTTTATAATGACACCCAGTCTTATCCGCTTCAGGGTGTTCCGGATAAAGATGGAAATATCTCCCAAATCCGGATATTGGGTATCGAAGAGTTTAATAAAGTGAAATGATCGGACCTGGGGTGAGGGGTCGAGGTAGTTTATATCGGCTGACCAGATTACCACAAACAATTGTGGTTCCAAAGAACCGGTCAAAAAAAGATCAATGAATAATTAAACGACCCTACGATACCTGATACAAGAATAACTTCAGTTATTGCTTCAGAAACTCAACGATCTTGTCCCTTTCTTCATTAGTCAGTAATGCCCGCGTCTGCATATGCATACCAATCGTTTCCCATTGTTCTGCTGAGAATGAAGATGGCGACGGTGTGTTGTGACAACGCTGGCAATTTTCAGTCCACAACTGAACACCGGTTTTTTGCGAAACCACCTGGCTTGCTTTACAACCAATCATTGACGTTACAATAATCGTCAGGCAGAATAATATAACCGTAATGACTGACATTTTTCTTATTTGCTGTTTTTTCATAACATTCATATTATAGTTGGATTGAAAATTGAACATAAATTGTATTGGCAGCGGTATTTCCGTTAAATGCGTTTAAAGACTTACTTGCAGTACTGTTCCCGGTAAAGGATTCATACGTTATTTTAAATACCGTTCTCCAACTCAGCCAATAATCCAATCCAACAGCCACCGTATACTGATTACTGCCAAAGGTTGAGTTGGCGGGGGTATTGAATGTTGTGTATCTCCCTGCCAATTCAAGGTTTTTCAAAAACCCGTTTGCGCCAACGGGTCTTAGCGAACACTGGGCAAAAAATGAAGTTGTATGATTGTTGAATGTATAAGTTTGAGATGAGTCTACGGGGCTTATGAAATTTACCCGGCTGATGTTTTGGATATTGTACTGTGATTTAATATTGATGAGAAAAGGGCTAACGTTTTTTATATAATTCAGATCGAACGCATAAAGATTTCCGGATGCACCCTGAGCAGCGCTTCCCTGATCACCCACCTTGCCAAACATTCCGGAAACGCCCAATTCTAAAGAAGAATTAGAAAAAGGCAGAAACCCTAATCGGCCGGTTATGGTTTTATTGTTGTTGTTGTCTACAATGTTTCCGCTTGTTAAAGTACCATCAGACAACAATTGATTTCCGTTGGTCAATGCAAGGTCATAATTTATTTTCATTGTTCCGACCGGTAAGCCACCTTCAAATTCGATTCCATAATCAGTCGGAGTCATATCAGCGATACCTATGGGATCTGTAGCCAATTTGTCGATCCATCCGGCAGCTTCTCTTTTTGCATAGGTGCCAAAAGGCAAAACAAAATAGCCTGCTCTTACAATTAATCCCGGAGCTGCAAACCAGGAAACGTCAGCCCAATTCACGCTCAATCCGTTGTTATTAAAGGAAGGTTCAAATTCCATCAGAAAATCCTTTCCATGTCTCCAGAGGAACATCGGACTAAACTCAAAGTTATCTGCATCTGGAAAACTGTTTGTTTTGGCGATGCTTGAAACGCCATTCAAGGTGTTTGTTGTTTTGTAAGCGGCAAATCCCATAGTTGCCACCCCCACAATCAAGAGATTATCTTCGCCGCTTTTTTTGTAGGAAACTTGTTTTTCGAGCTCCGCGATTCTATAAAGCACGGATGAATCCACTACGACCTGTTGAGCAGATATCTTGGTTTGACATAAAGAAAATAAGAAGATGCAGACAGTTATTTTAAATACCTTGTTTAGTTTGCTCATAAATCGTTTTTAATTTGGTTGATGAGAATATAATTTCAGCGGATAGCCAACCAAGATGGCTTATTTTTTGGCACTTTTGGATAAAGTCCTTATGTAGGTTACAAGTTCCCATCGTTGTTTATCTGTCAGTATAGCCTTATACTGCGGCATGGGAGTTCTTCCTTCTGAAATTTTAAAAAATATCGAACCATCTGTTTCGTTAAGCATCGTGGCTGAAGTGTGATCTGCAGGTTTAGGGTTCAACGCCGCTGCTGCAGCTCCATCGCCTTTCCCTTTGTCACCATGACATGGAGTACAGTACGATGTATATAGAGATTTACCATCTTTCAAAGCGGTTACATCGCCTGTTAAAGGATTTTTGAGTTCCGAATATTCTTTTGGAGCCGGCCAGGGTTTTGATTGTGCCTGTGATGTTTCGCATACGAGTATCAAAATTAAAACGCATGTTGCTGCTATAATCCGGGCTTTTGCTGCATAAGAGATTTTTGTATTCATAAAACGAGAATTAAGGTTTGAATCAAAAAACGATGATTTGTTAAACAACTTAAAGGTATTTGTCCTCTATAAATTATTTGATGATCTTTGTCAAGCGAACAGATGATTTTGATTATGACCATACATTTCACTGAGGTATTTTTATTGATATGATGGGTACAAAGCGGAATATTTTAATTGCGAGAACGGACTTCGGTGCCTGTTTTCGATTTTTTCGAGAAAACCTGAATTGGCAACTTTTATCACCATTTCATCGTAATCCAGGTTGTGCTGATCAATAAGTCATTTCATAACTTTTCTGAAAATGAAAACACTAATCATTTATCTTATTTCAATTTCTTTTTTTGCAGATATTTCCTGGCATTATAATCTGGACGAGGCTAAAAAAATCGCCAAAAGAGAGCATCGTCATATCCTTCTTAATTTTTCCGGTTCGGACTGGTGCGGCCCATGCATACGCATGCACAATGAAATTTTTGAGAGCGATGTTTTTAAAAAAATGTCGGACACAGACTTAGTTCTGGTTAATGCAGATTTTCCCAGGAAGAAAAAAAACCAATTGTCACCAGAGCAGCAGGAGATTAATAATAGTATGGCTGATAAATACAATTCTCAAGGGAAATTTCCATACACTTTATTGCTTGATGCTGATGGAAAAGTGCTGAAAGAATGGGATGGGTTTCCCAATGAAAGCCCGGAAGTTTTTACCATAGAGGTCAGAAACGGTATATATGCAGATAAATAAAATGATAAGTGGGAAAACTGTTTTTAGCAGGAGCCTTAAATTAATGGGCAACCGTTTTCAGATAAGCGTTGTGGGGGAAAATGAAACATGGGCCAACGAAAGAATTGATGCTGCCATCGAAGAAATGCAGCGGATAGAAAAGCTACTGACAACTTTTGACGATAACAGCGAGACAAACCTGGTAAACAAAAATGCTGGGATTGCTCCGGTCCGGGTCAGTCAGGAGACATTTGATATTATTGAAAGGTGCATAAAAATTTCTTGCGTTACGCAAGGAGCTTTTGATATCAGTTACGGTTCGGTTGATAAACGCTTCTGGAATTTTGACGCGGGAATGAATTCACTGCCGGACAAAGAAACAGCAAAAAAAACGGTGAAACTGATCAATTTCAGGAACATCCTTTTGGAAAAAGAAAATAAAACAGTATTCTTAAAAGAAAAAGGAATGCGAATAGGTTTCGGTGGAATTGGAAAAGGATATGCGGCAGAAAGAGCAAAAGAGATAATGAGAAAAATGGGCGTTGAAAGTGGAATTGTAAATGCTTCAGGCGATTTGACTACATGGGGTTATCAGCCAAATGGCAAACCCTGGACAATCGGAATTGCCAATCCCAATGCAAAAGAAGAAATTTTTTCTTACATCAATATAACCAACATGGCTGTCGCCACGTCGGGTAACTATGAAAAATATGCTATCATCAATGGGAAAAAATATTCACATACCATCGATCCGCGCACAGGGCTTCCGGTAACAGGAATAAAAAGCGTGACGATCATCAGTCCAAATGCGGAAATTGCGGATGCAATGGCAACGCCGGTGATGATCATGGGAATTAATGCAGGGCTGGATATGATCAATCAGATAAATAATATTGAAGCAATCATTGTTGATGATGATGACAAAATATACAGATCAAAAAACATTCATTTTTCTTAAAAAAAAGCATGAAAAAACAACTGTTGATGCACTGTTTCACGGCGACGCTTGCAGGATTAATATTGGTTTCCTGTGCTCATGTTAAGGAATATCAAAAAAGCCGGATCAATGATTCAGAAATGATCCTGGCAAACAGGAAAGTAGAGAAAAATGAACTCAACGCGCACTCTTACCGTGAAGGTTCTTCCGGCGCCAATGGTGGTAAAACCGGTGGCGGATGCGGATGCAATTAATTTGATAACCAATTGTAAAACACAACATGAAAAAAATCTGTCTCACGGTTATCGGCATGTTTATTTTAATGGCACATGCATTTTCGCAGGATTCCGCCAAAGATACTTCAACCTACAAACCCAAAAAGCTAAAGCTCGACGAAGTGAATCTTGTTTCAAGTTACTATAATCAAACAGCAGATAAATCTGCCGTAATGGGTGGAATCCCTGGGCCAAAAGGTATTGGTGATGTGACTGACCTGGCTAACGGGATCGATTTAAAATTTGTATCGTGGGATGGTAAACATCGCAAAAACACATTGTCCGGGGGCATCGGCATAGATTATCATACAGCTGCTTCGCAAGCATATGTGGATTCAAACGGACACGCACGCAATAATGGAACAAGAATATATCCGACAGTTGATTGGACCATAGAAAACGATAAAAAAGGAACTGAATTTGGCATTGGCGCCTATTATTCCGCAGAGCATAATTATTATCATTCGAAGGGTTTGAATACGTCATTTTCAAAAAAGACAAATAATAATGGAGAATTTGGCGTAAAGCTGACCGGTTATTTCGATAATATTAAGATGATAAAACCAGCGGAATTTGAGCCGGTTGATTCGGTAACCAATGTATCGCCTTCTGACAGCGTTGTCTACGTGACTACCGCGAGTGGTACGACCAAAGCGCTGATATATAGCAACGGAGGGCTGGTGAACAGAGGGTCAAAACCGAAATTACCTTCGCAATCCAGAAATACGTATACTGCTTCATTTTCATTCTCACAGGTAATTAATCAGCGCATGCAGGGAAGCATTGACATGGATTTTGTTTATCAAAATGGCTATCTCGGTCTTCCCTTTCATCGGGTATTTTTCAACAACGGAAAAGATACGATTGAAAATCTTCCGTCGCAGCGGTTTAAATTTCCTGTCGGATTCAGGCTAAATTATTTTTTAGGCGACAATATTATACTCCGGGCATATTATCGATTTTATATTGATAACTGGGGTCTTAAATCACATACGGCAGAATTAGAAGTGCCGCTAAAAATAACACCATTTTTTTCACTATCGCCGTTTTACAGGTATTATGTACAAACTGCGGTCAATTACTTCGCGGCCTACGAAGCCCATTCACCGACTGACCAGTATTATACCAGTAACTATGCTTTGGCGGCCTTCAAAAGCAACTCATTTGGAATCGGGTTAAGACTTGCACCCCCAAAGGGTGTCTTGATAAAAAGCCTTAGCGCAATAGAGTTGAGATACAGTCATTATACACAAACCACCGATCTTGTTTCAGATATTATTTCAATGAACTTGAAATTTAAATAATGTTTACCGCTGTTTGGAAACCAGGCAATAATTACCATAGAGATGATCTGAATGATGGAATAATAAACAAGAATGGATTAATGCTGATGGGACAAGGTTTCCCACTTTGCTGTGCTCAAACAATAAGAGAAGCGGGGATACTGTAAATAAAAACGGCCTATAGAGACAGGTGCGAACGCTGCTTGTCAAATAAATTAACTTTATGGTTTCCCTTTGAAAGCTTGGTGTTTCCCTCCTCCAAACCGTCTCCCTAAAATAACTTTGAAAATACTTTTGTCAATACTTGGCGTAAGCCCGAAACCATAGCCCGCATTGAATTCCCAGCGCGGATCAAAATCTGCATCCACTGCAATAAACAACTGGTGTTGCTGCACACTGGCAGGATCAAATCCTTTTATCGGACCAAGCGAACCATAATATTCAATGCCTGGTGCAAAAATTTTCCCGATCTGATAACTAAATTTAAAATCCGGGGCAAAGATTAATCCTCTTCCGGCATCCGCGCCTTTAAAAGTTGCGTCAAGCACAGGATTTATGGCAAGATAAACAGGCCCTAATTGCTTATCTATGATAGGCCTGATTTCCAGCGTCCAAATATCGGGGTCATAACCATCTTTTACAAAGCCGCCTTCGAAAGAAATGCTTAGACCCAATGGCCAATTCCAATCTGCCGGAGCCATAACGCGCGGACGAATATGGCTGCCAACATAATTGGTTCTTCCCATATCTCCGATGGCGTTAAAAATATAGAAACCTACTTCAAACCAGGGTGTAAATCCATGGGTAATTTCGATGGTTTCTCTGTCCATATGATTGGTGGAAACAACTCCATCGCTTGCTCCATTGCCAATGAAACTGTAATTGCTATGTAGTTCTACCATTGTTGTATCCTTACCGACTGTGGGAGACGCGTAAACCTGGATTTCATAGTTGTCTTGTGCAAAACAGATCATGGGAGCACCAAATGAAATGATAAACCATCCTAACAATATTTTCATCTCGCTATTATTGTATTATGAATTAGGAGTTAAAAATAAATAAGTAATTGCATTGAGAAGAAAGAAATTCTTCCATGGCCATATTAACAATAACATAAAAAGTGATGATGCAGAACCGACGCAGCAGTTGCAAAAAAGACAAGTGTAACCATTCTTTCATTCAGCACCTTGAACCCAGGAAGATAAAATGCGATTGCACCTTGCGCAAAAAATGTGCTCCTTTTGTCTGAGAATAGTTTGTTCAGTCTTCTTTTTCTACCATAATGGTACATTCGCCAATCAGTGCTGCAAGCGCACCAACTGCAGCCAACACGGGAGCAAGGAGGGCGCCGACAAGTCCAATGGTCAGCGGAAAATTCATAATTTCTTTTCCTTCCTTATCGTGGATACTTATTTTTCTGATATTTCCTTCTGCAATGAGTTCTTTTACTTTTTTAAGTAAATTTTCTCCATTGATCTTAAAAGACTCTTTTGTCATAATTTTTGCATTTAGTGATCGAAAATTCAAAAATCAACTCACTGCTTTTGCCAGCAAAAAAGCAGCGGCCGCAGCTGCAATTCCCGTAATTGTTACTTTAAAAGTCCCCTTGATGACGGGTTGCCCGGTAACTCTGCTTTTAAAATATCCAAATATCATTAAAGCAATGACCGTAACAAAACATGAGATATAAAAAGCGGTTTTACTGTCATGCATGATGATATATGGAAACAATGGGATAAAACCTCCAACCAGGTATGATAGTGCGATGGTTGTGGCGCTTATGGCTGCACGGTTCTTTGCGGGCTTTTCCATTTCCAGTTCAAGTTTCATCATAAAATCTGCCCATCGGGTTTTATCTTTACTGATTTGTAAGGCTACTTCTCTGCTTAATTGTTCTTCTACTCCCATTTTGATCAGAATATCTTCGACTTCTTTTAATTCAAGTTCCGGGACGGTTTCAATTTCACTAAATTCTCTTTTCAATTCAGCATCGTAATGTTCCACTTCGGATTCTCCCGCAAGATAACCCCCGAGTCCCATGGAAATGCAGCCTGCAGCGATCTCGGACAAACCAGAGATAATAATCAGATGTGTTGTGTTTAGCACACCGCTTAAGCCTGCAGTAAGGGCGAATGGAACCGTAAGCCCATCAGACATTCCAATAATAATGTCTTTTACTAAATTGGAATTTGAACGGTGTGTTTCTTTTTTCAATGCTGTTGATTTTCCCATTTCCAATTTCTTATCTCCGGCATATCCATTCCGTTTGCGTGGATATAATTTTTGTGTTCGATCAGTTTATCCTGCATTTCCTGTTTTAGATAAGCAGCAGTGCCCCCGAGCTGTGGTGTTCGGTCAATTACATCCATCACCAAATGAAAGCGGTCCAAGTCATTCAACACCGTCATATCAAATGCCGTGGTGATCGTTCCTTCCTCTTTGTATCCACGAACATGAATGTTGTGGTGATTGGTTCTTCTGTAAGTTAATTTGTGGATAAGCCACGGATAACCATGGAAACCAAAAATCACCTGTTTGTTTTTTGTAAATAACATATCAAAATCAGTGTCACTTAACCCGTGCGGATGTTCTGATTGTGGTTGTAATTTCATCAGGTCCACAACATTCACTACACGTATTTTTAAATCAGGTAATTTTTTTCTGAGGATTGATACTGCAGCGAGAGTTTCCAGCGTCGGCACATCACCTGCACAAACCATCACTACATCGGGCTCGGCATTTTCATCATTGCTGGCCCATTTCCAAATGCCAATTCCTTCCGTGCAGTGAATAACGGCTTCATCCATATTAAGCCATTGCGGCGAAGCATGTTTGCCCGCAACGACGACATTGACATAATGCCTGCTGCGCAGACAATGATCCATCACCGATAAAAGACAATTTGCATCCGGCGGCAAATACACGCGAACTATTTCTGCTTTTTTATTGATAACATGATCAATAA
>DATGFZ010000089.1:0-1576 GCA_035308805.1 Puia sp.
TTTAATGCCAGCAGGCAGCTATAGGTACTCCAGCCGGCAGATGCAATATTTTCGGGTTTCGACTTAATCCATTTCATCGCCAACTCATGACCAAACCGGCTTTCGGCAGCAGCCCAGGAAACAGTGCACTCACTTAACATATGCCAGTTGGCAATTTCAGCCCAATGTTGCAATTCGGCCCTGCTCATTTTTTGCGGCTCACTGATCAATCCCGCAAAATACATCGCATCAGCATTGCGCGTGTCAAACAATTGAAGTGATAGTGCATGGTCATGCTTAATCTTCTTTTGAATGACTTTCATATCGCTGATCTTGACCCCGAAGAAATCGCCTTTCACCCCATGATTGGCCCAGATCTTTTTAATCTGATCGGTGCCAAGTTTTTTCAAATCATGCATTACTTCTTTTGCTGTCATCTTAAAATGGACTTACGTTTGTTGTGCAATTCAACATCCAGTTCACGCCAAATTTGTCCTGTAACATCCCAAAAATATCTCCCCAAAATTGTTTTGCCACGGGCATCACCACTTTACCACCTTCACTTAATTTATTAAAGATCTCATTGGTCTTTGCTTCATCATCCAACCCGATGGAGAGTTGAATATTGCCGTTTGTTGAAAAAGGACTTCCTTTCATCGTGTCGGAGATCATAATGATGTTATCACCGCCAAATTGAATCCTTGCGTGCATTATCTTTTGTTTTTCATCCTCAGCGCTCTGAACAGGGCTTTCTCCATAGCGGGTAAGCATGAGCAATTCACCGTCCAAAGCATTTTTATAAAATTCGATTGCATCTTCGGCGTTGCCGGCAAAATTCAGATAAGGGATAAGTTTCATATTGCAAGTGTTTTATTAATTATTCAGCGCTGCCGTTTGTCGGCATTCGTCTATAATGGCATCTACTTTTTCTTTTGTCAAATGTTCACGGTACGATTTTCCCATCTGCATCATCGGGGCATAACCGCAAGCTCCAAGACATTCAACCGTTTTCAAGGTAAACAATCCGTCAGCGGTCGTTTCCCCGATATGGATGTTCAATTTCTTTTTGAGATGGTCAATGATCTCATCACTTCCTCTCAACATGCAGGGACCGGTCTGGCAAACTTCGAATTTATATTTTCCGATCGGTTTCAAATTATACATGGAATAAAACGTGGCGACTTCATAGACTTCAATCGGTTCTATTTTCAGCAATGACGCCACATAATCCATGGTGTCCACGCTAAGCCAGTTGCCAAATTCCTCCTGCGCAAGATGCAGCAACGGAAGCAGTGCACTTTTTTGTTTGCCTTCCGGGTAGTGCGAAATAAGTTCTGCGACTTTCTTTAATTTATCTTCCGAAAATTTCATTCGCTTTAATTTCTTTTTTTAGTTTATGATTGCCTGCAAAATCTTTTGATCTTCCGCCGGCAGCTTATCATTTCCTGATGGTGATAACCTGTAAGATCTATTTTCATTCGTTCATCAGTGATCGGTTTTTATTTTGCCGTATCCTTCAGCGGCAACAGCCATCCACAATTCGAAAAGTCTAATTATTTTCCATTCCTGGTCATTGCTTTCAGGTTTTCAAATGACC